>CALFYE010000457.1 GCA_937952145.1 uncultured Myxococcales bacterium | reverse complement strand
CAGCTGGGCGGCTTCCCCGCGCGGATGTTTCTGATGCTGGCGGGCGTCTCGCTGATGCTTCGCTACTCGGGCGACGCACGACGAGGCATCAGCGGCTGGCCAGCCCGACGGGGGGCGATCCTGCGCGGACTGGAAGTGCTGGGGTATGGTCTGGCGTTCCGCCTCGCCGAGTGGCTGCTTGGCGGAGCCCACCGCCAAGACCTGCCCGACCTGTTCAAGGTCGACATTCTGAACTGTATTGGCGTGTCGCTGGTGCTGACGGCGCTGCTGGTCGGAGTAGAGCATGTCAAGGGACGCCGACTGCCGATGCTGGCAGGGTTTGCGACGCTGGCTGTGGTGTTTCTCACTCCGCTCATCCAGCGATGGCCATTTCCGCCCTGGTTGCCTGCTGCGGCGACCGCCTATTTCTGGGACGCGACGCCGCTGGGCACGTTTCCTCAGCTGCCGTTTGTTGCCTATACGCTGAGCGGAGCGGTGGTCGGCAGCCTCTGGCTGCAGGCCGCGGCCAAAGGGCGCCTGGGATGGACCTTGGCGATCACGACGGCCGCCGGCGCTATCTTGGCGGCGCTGATCCAGTGGGGCAACAGTCGCGGCTATGCCCTGTTTCGCCCCACCCCGACGGTGAGCATTCCGGCGTTTCCTTCATCCTATGGCTACCGGCTAGGAATGTGCCTGGTCTTTGCAGGCGCATCGTACGCTTGGACAAGTCTTCGCCCACAGACCCGCTTCTCGCCGCTGCGCACCCTTGGGCAAGCGTCGCTGCTGGTCTATGTCGTTCATGTCGAGATGGTCTACGGCCGCCTCACCTGGTCGCTGCACCACCGCTTGCACCCAGCCGTCGTGACGCTCCTCATCGTCGCGCTCTCCCTCTTGATGGTCGCTCTGGCCTGGGTACGGGTCGAAATCGTGGGGAAGCGACGCTGGCCGTGGCGCAGCGGACCTAGCGGCGGCTAGCGCTACGCTCCTCGGCTGCAGCTCTCTCAACGGCTGGGCAGTTGCTGGCAGGTCTGCTCTCGCACGGTGCTAGCGGCTGATTTCGAAGGCACCGATCGAGCGCGAAGCCGGACCTCGGCCCTTGCCTTCGAAGTCCACCTTGGGCACGGCCACCGCAACGCCTTTACCGTCGGTAAAGCTGCTGACTCCGCCATCGCCGACGGAGGTTGCAGTCGACTGCAGATGTAGATCGCCGGTCTGGCTGTTCACAAAGGTGGCAGCCGCCGTCAGGGTCACCTGGTTGTTCCCACCGCTGAGCCCCCCGTCGTTGGTGCCCACGGCACTCATGCTGCCCGCCGGACGGCAACGCGATGCGATGTAGGTACCCGAGCTGAACATGTCGTTGAGAAACAGGCTGTTGACGACCGCGAGGGATCCCTTGGTGTCGTAGCTGCAGTCGACAGCCAGCGCCATCTGCGCCGATAAGAACTCCAGCTTGGCAAAGGTGGTGTTGACGATATGGATCGACGGTTCAAGACCTGCGCTATCGGTGAGCGTGATGCCGCCGTACTGCGTCGTCGCCTTGCCGTTATCCCACAGCACGCTGTTCAGCAGACGAAGCTGCGTCGAGTCCAAGGCCATCGCGGTATCGTTTCGCGACAAGCCTGTGAAGGCAGCGCTTGGCCCTTTCCCTATCCAGGCCTGCTGGATGTCCAGCTCGCAGCGCGGGGAGGAGCGAATCGCCGTCTGATTTCCCGACAGGATGGAGCGCAGGATGCTGACCTTGGTGGTGACTCCGGCTGGTACGCTGCTGACGCTGTTGCAGTCGAGGCCGTACACCGAGTTGCTGAGGACAACGCCTTCCAGCGTGATATGCGCCCCGCCGGTGACTGCGATCGCCGCCCCCGCCGAGGCCGATAGGCTAATGGATGGGGTTGAGGTGACCTGCGTGATGCTGGTATCGGCCAGCGGACCGATGACGTAGTAGCGCGGCAGGCCAGAGGGCAACGTCGGTACCGTGACCTGCGACATGGTCGTCAAGCGGCTGATGCGGATGTACGGCTTGCTTGGGCCGACCCCAGTGCTCAGCACGTTCTGGAGCGAGCAGCCGCTGCCACTGCAGCTCGTATCGACCTCGGCGACCATCGAGGAATCGACACATGTGCCGGCCACTATCGGGGGGTTCAGCGTCGCGAAGGAGTCGTCTTTGGCGCAAACGCCGGGGCTGCACTCGCTGTGAAGCTGGCAGCCACGACAAGTGTGCGATCCGGTATCGCAGACCTTGCGCGTTGACTCTTTGCACTGGCTGTTGTCACGGCAAGGCAGACAGACGCCAGCGATACAAACCGGAGCCGCTGGATTCAGCGCCAGGCAGTCCCCATCGCCTTCGCAGGCCTTGCAGCGGCCGCTCTGGCACAGGGATTTCTCCGTCGGACACGCGGGCAAGCTGGGACCGCACTCGGCTTGGATGCACTTGCCAAAGGTCTGCCCGCTTTCGACCTGACAGTACTGCCCTTCGTCACATTCAAAGCCGGTTTCATTCGCGCAGACGGTGGTGTTTCTTCGCTCACAGCACGAGAGCGGTGACACGGTAGCAATCAGGCCACATAGGAGCAGTATGCGCATAAGAATCCCTCAGACCGATTGTCGGCTGCAGCCTCTGCGACTGCAACTTTGAAGACGCGCGCGCGCCATCGACAGGTCGCAGCGACCGCGCTCAAGCCTAGTCTTTGGACGTCGCTTCCGAGGCTGGACTGGTCAACGGAGGCTCAGGAGGCGGCCGCAGCGATGGCCCCGCTTTCGCGAGGATCAGCTTGCGCAGTGCAACCACCGGCAGGGCCCCCTGCGCGAGCAAGCTGTCATGAAAAGCTGCCGGCGAATACTTGTCCCCCACCTCCGCCCGATAGTCCGCCCGCAGCTGCATCAGCTGCAGCCAGCCCAGCGCCGCCAAACCCGGGGTGGGATCGTAGGACAGGCGCTCGACTTCTCGACGCGCAACGTACTCTTCGAGATAGCACTCTTCGACGAGAAAACGCACGCTGTCTTCGAGTCGGTTGTTGGTTGCGGTGGCACCGGGGGCTCCGATGTGCAAGCGCAGCACGACCAGCAGTCGCCCCAGACGCAAAAGCTGGGCCCGCAGCGCCAGCACCTGCAGCCGATCACCGACGACGCCCGGCTGGGCCGACTCGACCGCTACCAGCTGCTCGGCATAGGCGGACCAGCCCTCCAAAAAGGCGGTGCTCTGGGTGCGCAGCCTTAGCGGCCCCAGCCCTTCCGACTGTCGCCGGAGCGCTGAGAGCTGAGCGTAGTGCCCCGGCATGACCTCATGCAGCGCAGTGAGGAGGAGCTGCGCTCGGTTGAGCATCCGCAGGTGATCGGCGATTCGCTTCTTATCCTTCCAGCTGGGGTCGACCGGATCGACGAACAGCTGGGCGGTCTGCGCCCCCCCTTTCTGCCCAGCCGGATGCCACCCGGGTGACCAGGGCAGCGGGTCCAGCGGGGCGGGTGCCGACAGCTGCAGGAAGCCATAGCGATAGGCCGGCATCTCGACGACCTGGGGCCTGGCCACGTCGCTGGCTGGTGGAATCGAGAGCAGCTGAAGCGAGGCGGTTAGCTCATAGGCGCGCTCGATAGCAGCCTCGGTGGCCCGCAGCAGCTCCTCGGGGCGTGGGTGGTCATCTTCGATGGCTCGCACCACTTCGGATGCCACCCGAGCTGCCCCCGCCGGGCTCGCGCCAAGCAGGCGGCGATTGACTTCGTCCAGCCGACGGTGAGCCTCGCGCTGTTCGGCATCAGCTATGGCCTGCAGGTCGTCGAGCGACACATCCAGCATCTCTAGGGCATGAAGCCGAGACGAGAGGCGGTCACGGCCCAGCACCCAGTCCCCCTTGCTGCGCGGCAGCAAGTCGCGCGTCATCCACGCTCCCAGCTCGTCGAGCGCATGCTGCGCGCTCTCTCGCGCCTGGTTGACCTCCTCCATCAGCGTGGCATCCGCCGGGCTGGGGCTCAGGCTGCTGACGCTGATGTTGGCGAGCACTCTAGGCAGCACCAAGCCGACGAAGTCGCGGGTCATCTGCGACATCTCGATGGCCCGCTTGGTGACGACTTCGGGAGGGTTCTTGAGATTGCGCTGCGCCTCTCGACACAGCGCCGGCACCGCGCTCAGCCGCCCCCGCAGTGCGCGCAGTCCAGCGACTGACATCAGGCCAGGCCCCAGCAGGCTATCCAGCCCGTAGGCCACCACGCTGCTGTAAAAAACCGGACTTCGCTCGTGCGGTCGCAGCTCGATAAGCTCCTGCCGCTTTGCCTCCAGGTGGGCCTGCAGGAGCTGCAAATCTCCACGCAGACCATCGCTCAGCTCCTCCTCATGACTGCGACGCAGCCGCGCCAGGCGATCCAGCGCGCTGTCAATCCGCGAGACCTCCCGGGCGATGTTCTCCAAGCGCAGGTCATCCAGGCGGTCGTCCGAGGTGTGGTCACCCAGCCAGGTTGCCAGCGTCGGCGAGAACTGCAGCTCGGCGTCCAGCTGTTCAGCGATCAGAGCCTGCAACTCTCGCCTAGCCCCTGCGTTGCCAGCCTGGCCACTGCTGTCACCATCGGGCGGAGCCGCGCTCCGCTTGGTACGGAAGCAGCCGCTAAAGAAGAGCAGAGCCACCAGCCCGCCGACCAGCCAGCTTGGCCCGAACAGTGCCCGCCGCCCGCTGCGGTGGTGCCAGCAAGAAGAACGCGCGGGCCCGATATCAGGACGATGGCGCAACGAAGCCACTACATCAGACTCAGCTGCACGCGCTGAAAGTCGTTCCCACCCCGTCCGTCTTGCACCACCAGCCATAGGTCGATAACCCGCACGTCCGCGGGAGCCGGTCGCCGCTCACCATTTTCCCACTTGGTCTGCGGGTTCTTGTCTCCGGTGCGCTCTTCGTTGAAGTTGCCATCGGTGGCAAACCAGCTGTAGCGCAGGAGCTCGGCCTGCGGGCCGCGACCGCTGTCGTCCAGTGGGACATAAGTTTCAGAGGATCCCGCATCGCTGCGCCCCATGAAATAGGTCGGCGCGCTGCGGCTCACCGGATAGCGCAGGCAGGCCGACAGACTCCCGCTCGCCTCGCCAGTCACGTTCTCTAGTGGACAGGGCGTCAATAGCTCGCGGGTCGTCGCCCAGTCTTCCTGGCTGCCCGCCCGAATCCCGCCCTCACCGAGCAGGCTGGGATTGCGATTCGGGGGCGGCTCTTCCATGCCCGGCAGCGTGATGATGACGCGCAGGAAGCTGAACGCGACCTCGCGATCCAGTGGGCTCGCCGGATCGCCGCCCTCGGCCCGCACCTCGACGACAATCGGCAACAATAGAACCACTGGCTTTTCAGGCAGGGTGACCGTCCCCCCACCACCGCTCCCCCCCCGTGGCGTCAAATAGACTTGCAAAAACAGGCTGAGGATCTGCTTTAGCGTCTCGGCGGGCAGGGTCAGGCTGGCATCTTTGCTCGGTGCTGGAGCCAGGGGGAGCAGCGCAGAGTTTTGCCGCGCCGGCGGGTCACTCGGACCGAGCTTGCGACAAGCCGAGTCCAGCACCCCTGGACTAAAGAGCGACAGCGGCCCCACGCAGACAAACCAGTCGTAAAGTAGCGGTCGCGGCGCCGCCACTCGTCGTCCCGGACCCGTTGGAGCCGCCGCAAGCGCGGCGAGGCGCATCGAGGGCTGCCTAAAGCTCACATCGGGCTGCCCTCCCGCGCCAAAGGTGATACGAGCCATGACATCGGCCTCGCTGTTCGGGCTCGGGTCGCCGAATCGGACACCGAGGACGCGCAGCTCACGGACCAGCGTATCGGGGTCGATGTCCAGATCGCAGCCGCCACTGGAAAGAAGTCCCAGGAGTAGCAGCAGCCCCCCGCACCGCGCAGCCATTCTTCGCAACATAGAATCCCCCTGCCGGCTAGCACCTACCCTGCCCTGCCCTGCCCCCAGCCGACGAGCTTTACACATCTGCGCATCCGTCATGAGGCGAGCCATTGGCCGAGCAGAATAGGGGTGCGAGCCGCGCGCCGTCAAGCGACCAACCTTCGCCAATCACTTGGCTTACTCGTTGATTTTTGATGCTGGCGCGCCGTAAGATGGCTTCATGGCTCTGATCGATAAGCCCGACCGTGCTCGCCAACTAGCCCGTGCCATTGCCTCGGACCTCACGCTCTACCACGAGAAAGAGATCATCGACGGCATTGAGAACGACACGCTCTTCGCGGTGATGCAGCCGCACATTGAAGAGGGCCGGGCACTGTTTAAGACCCGCGTCGTCACTGAGCTGTTCGACCAGAACATCTACGACCGCGCGGTCGTGGACGTGATGCTGAAGTCCAAAGGCCACGTCAAGTCGCGCATCTGGTAGTTCGCGTCCGACGTCCCGCCGACACCCGCTCGCGGACCTCTGTCTCCGCTGGGCTCTGCCTCGCCATGAGGCTGCCAGGTCTCCCTTGTCCACATCCCAACCTCCTCTGCGCTGCGGCGAGACGACGCCATTTGAGTTCACAGTGCCCAGCAGCGCCGCCGGCACCCGACTCGACCAGTTCCTCGCTGCGCAGTCCCTCCCCTTCTCTCGCTCCCAGCTAGCCCGACGTATCGACGAGGGCGAGGTGATTCTCGATGGGCGCCCAGCCAAGCCCGGCCATAAGCTGCGGGGTGGTCAGCGCATCGTCTTCTCGCCGCCTCCCCCGTCGCCCACCGGGCTTCTGCCTGAGGCCATTCCGCTCGACATCTTGTACGAGGATCGGCACCTCATCGTGCTGCACAAGCCGGCCGGTCTCGTCGTGCATCCTGCTCCCGGGCACCCAAGCGGCACGCTGGTCAACGCGCTTTTGCACCACTGCGGCGCCCTGCCCGCTGCACCGGCGTATGCAGGCGATTTCCGGTCAGGACTCGCTCGGCCAGACGGCCCAGACGGTGAGGAGGACGACGAGGATGCGGACGCCGATGCGACGACAACCGCCCCCTCTCTTTCAATCGGCGGGCAGCAGCGGCCCGGCATTGTTCACCGCATCGATCGCGGAACCTCTGGCGTGCTGGTCTGCGCCAAGGACGAACCCAGCCTGGTAGGTCTGCAGGCCCAGTTCCAGCGACACAGCATCACCCGCCGTTACCTGGCGATCGTCGAAGGGATTCCCCGTCCGACGGGCAGCATGGCGACCCGCTACGGGCGCCATCCGACGGACCGTAAGCGCTTCACCGGTCGCAGCGGTGGCAAGCACGCCGTCACCCACTACCGCGTGATCGAAGCCCTGCCCCAGGGCCCAGCCGCCCTCGTCGAGGTCTCGCTTGAGACGGGACGCACGCACCAGATCCGCGTGCACTTCAGCGAGGCCGGCTTTCCTCTGATCGGCGACCCGCTCTACGGGCACAAGAGCCCCTCGCGAAGTTCAGCCCTGCGGGCAGCCCACGGCGTGCTCGGCCGACAAGCCCTGCATGCTGCCGTGCTCGGCTTCTCACATCCCATCACACAAAAGTGGCTGGAATTTTCCGTCGCTGCGCCTGACGATTTCGAGCGCAGCCTAGCGCTCCTGCGCGGTCCACTCACCCTCTGTGTCCCGCAGCCCCCGGCCGGCGGCGGGGCGTGATAAACTCGGCCTTTGATGACGCACAGCGCGCAAACTGGCAGCGCGACGGCCGAAAATGGTCGTTCGACTGCTTCCATCCTGTGCTCAAACGCGCTTAGCGAGCTGGGCGTCCGGCACGGATTTACCACCCGGCTCGGCGGTGTATCGACGGGACGCTTCGCCAGTCTGAACCTGGGCGAGCGCTGGGGCGACCAGCCTGAATCCGTCGCAGAAAACCTGTCACGCATCGCCCGCGAGGTCGGATTCGCCACGGCCAGTCTCTGCCAGGTCAACCAGGTCCACGGCACTGTCGTGGCACCGCTACTTACTGCCGAACGTCGGCAGCGTGAAGCAGATGGCATGGTTACTGCGCAGCCGCTCACCCTCGCGGTCTATTCCGCTGACTGCGTCCCCATCCTACTCGCTGATGGCCGCGGTCGCGTCGCCGCCGTACATGCGGGCTGGCGCGGCACGCTGGCCGGCATCGCCGCGGTAGCCGTCCGTCAGCTTGTCGGACTCGGCGCTCGTCTTGCCGATATTCGGGCGGTGCTCTGGCCCTCGATTGGCCCCTGCTGCTTTGAAGTGCAGGACGATGTCGCCACCCCCTTCCGCCAGCTTCACCCGTCGCTGGTCCAGCGTATTTCGCGCGGGCGCGACGTGGTCGATCTGTGGCTGGCCAATCGGCGCTTTCTACTCGACGCCGGACTCTCGCCATCCCACATCGAGCAGCCCAGCGCTTGCACCCACTGTGATGCCGAGCGTTTCTTTTCTTTCCGCCGGGACGGATCCGGCATCGGCCAGCACATGGCCTTTATCGTCGGAGGAGGCACGTGACCACTGCTAGCAAGATCCTGACCGGCTTCGTCGTCTCGGTCATAGCCCTTGGGGGCGCTTTTGGCGGCGGCTATTACATCGACATGAAGCAGCGCCGGCTGGTCGAAGCCCAGCTGGATGAGGCGCAGAAAAAGGCCAAGGCCAGCGAGGAGCAGCTGCTCAAGGATCTCACCCGAGCCCGCGGGCGCAATCAGCTTGTCGAAGCCGCGCTGGCGGAGATCTACCAGAACCACGGAATGGCCTTCGATCGGACCGTGCGTACGCAGAGCATGGCAGTCCGGCTGGGCCTCAACATCCAAGCCGAGCTGGATGAGATCCGCGGCCTCATCATGGAGCAGAAGCCAGAGTCGGTAGGCCGCCTGCTTCATCTCGCCGACAAGTTCGAGCCAGTAGTCGGTCTGACGCTGCCCAACGCGCCGCCGCCCGCGCCCCCAGGCAAAGCGCCTGCCGCTGCCCCCGCGGCTCCGACGGTAGCAGCCCCCCCCACGGCGGCCACCGCGCCTGCCGCCCCGAGCAATCCTTCGGCCCTAGTCGGTCCCGCCGGCGCTGCCCCGAAGGCGCCGTCGCTGGCCCCCCCGACCCCACCCACCGATCTCGAACCTGTCCGCGAGGCTCTGCGGCAGGCTAAAGAGCTACTCCTGGTTGGCGGGGACATGGGCGAAGTTGCGCGGAAGCTGGCGCGCGCCCAGGTTCTGCTGAACGAGGCTGGGAACACCTCGCTCGACAACGATCTGACGGCGGGAATCAAGGCCACGCGAGTGCGTGACGACAGCAAGGCCCGATCCAGCGTCGATGCCGCCCTGTCGGCCTTGCGTAATCCCTAACTCGCTGTCTTGGTAAGCACGGCTCATGAGTGAGATGCCCCCGAAAGCGCGCCGCAGCGACTCGCCCGCGACTGAGACCAAGCCGTCGCGGCAGGATCGCATTAGCGGCTCGATCTCGGGCATTCTCAACATTCGTGAGCTGCCGGTCATGGCGCAGCGCGACGGCGAGGCTCCCCTCTCGGCCCTGCTGCGCGACCCCCAGGTGTTGTTCCGTGATTTCGTCGCGGGCAGCATCTCCGCTCTCGTCACCCTCAGCTACGCCATCTCGTTCGCGGCCATGATCTTCGCCGGCGATCTCGCCAAGCACCTCGATGACGGCGTGTGCATGGTCCTCCTGTCCGCTGGCATCACCGTCATCTTGGTAGCGCTGACCAGCCCGTTCTACTTCGCGATGGCCGGGCCTGACTCGCGCTCGGCCGCCGTGCAGAAGTCGCTGGGAGTCGCGCTCTTTGCCACGCTGCGCACCGCAGGCGTCAGCGATCCGGGACCGCTGGTCTTGGTCGCCCTCGCGATGTCGACGACCGTGACCGGAGTTGCGCTCTACGTCCTGGGCCAGCTCAAGATGGGACGCTGGATTCGCTATGTCCCTTATCCCGTCATTGGTGGCTTCTTGGTCTCAACGGGCTGGGTGCTCCTGACGGGTGGCATCAACGTCATCGCCAACATCCCCGTCACGCAGGCCAACCTGCCGCGCTTTCTTGAGCCCAACGTGATGGGCCACCTGGCGGCCGGCTTTGGCCTCGCCGCCGCCATGCTCATCATCCTCGGTCGCGCCAAACACTATCTCTGGCTGCCGGGTCTGCTCGTCGGTGGCACCATCCTCACCCACCTGATCCTCCTCCTGTCCGGACGCAGCATCGAGGACGCACAGCGCAGCGGCTGGCTGCTCAACGTCGCGGGCGGTGGCCGTCTCTGGTCACCCCTGCAGCAGCTCCCCCACCACCTCGAACTTTTGCCTGCGACGTTTTCGCATTCCGTCGAGGTCGTGGTCCTCACTGCCGTCACCGCGATTGCCGTGCTGGTCACCGGCGCCGCCATCGAGGTCGCTACCAAGCGCGACTCCGATCTTGACCAGGAGCTCAAGGGCCACGGCATCGCCAACTTCACCGCCGGTCTGCTCGGGGGCGTCGTCGGCTCGAACGCCGTCGCGCGCAGCACGCTCAACCTCCAGGCCGGTGCCGCCACCCGCCTCTCAGGCGTCATCGCCGGCGCCCTCTGCCTCATCGTGCTGGTGACCAACCCCAAGCTGGCCGGCTACCTGGCCCGGCCGGTGATGGGGGCGACCCTGCTCTATCTGTCGATCCGCCTGATGCAAGAGTGGCTGATCCGCGGTCGCACTAAGCTCGCGCCCACCGACTACGCCCTGGTCGTCCTGATGTTCATGCTGGTCGTGTGGTTCAAGACCTTCGTGATCTCGCTGCTCGTCGGGGCCCTCGCCTCGTGCTTGATCTTCGCCGTCAACTACAGCCGCGTCAGCCTGGTTCGCAACTCGTTCACCGTCGATGAGTACGGCAGCAAAGTGCAGCGCTCAGCCGAGGAACATCAGGTCCTGCGGGTGCGCGGACGCCAGTTCTGGGTGCTGCGTCTGCGCGGCTACCTGTTCTTCGGCAGCATCGTCGGCCTGGTCAACGACATCCGCCGCCGCATCCGCGATAGCCACGTCTCCTCCGTCCAGCCATTGCGCGTGCTGGTCCTCGACTTCCGCTACGTCAACGGCATGGACTCCTCCGCCGTGCTGTCGCTGGTCAAGCTCCGGCAGATCATCGAGGAGCGCAAGATGCAGCTCGTCTTCACCGAGCTTCAGAACGACATGGAGTCGGTCCTGCGCCGCGAGGGCTGCATCCGCAACGACGATCTAGCGCTGGTGTTTTCCGACATCGACGCCGCGCTCGAATGGTGCGAGCAGCGCGCCCTCTCGCTAGAACCCAGCCTGCACCGCGTCGACATGCCCTTCGTCCAGCGCCTGGGCAAAGAGTTCGGCAGCGTCGAGCTTGCCCAGCGCTATATGGCCTACGTCGATCGCATCGAGCTCAAGCAGGGCGAGTACCTGTTCCGTCAGGGGGACGCTTCCGGTGCGACCTACGTCATCGAGTCCGGTCGCCTCTCCATCGTCCTCGAACGCGACAAGGCCCCGCCGCTGCTCCTGCGCTCGGTCACCGGCAACACCACCATCGGCGAGATGGGCCTGTACCGCCAGAGCATCCGCTCGGCCTCCGTCGTCGCCCACGCCGACACCATCATCCATCGCCTGACCAGCGCTTCGCTTGAGCGCATGGAAGTCGAAGAGCCCAAGGTCGCAGCCGCCTTCCACACCTACGTCGTCCGCACCCTCGCCGACCGTCTGTACCTCATGGATCAGGCGATCTCAGCCCTCGAACGCTAGCCCCCGCACCTCCGTCAATAATGAAGATCTGGCATCTTATCCAAGAAAGTTATGTTGGATATTTTAATTATCTAATCCACGAGATCTTCCATCCGCATATTCGCAATTATTTCTGGTATCTTGTGTCGATTTCAATCGTCGTCTACATGACCGAATTGGCCTTTCCTTGGCGCAAATCACAGCCGCGGATTCGCCAGGATTTTTGGCTCGATAATTTTTATATGTTCTTCAATTTTTTCTTCTTCCCGCTCCTCGGCTATATCGCCCTCGGCAACTTGGCCGATGCTGTGTTTGATCGGGTGCTCTCTGGTCTGGGGCTACGCACGCGAATCCTCCTATCCCTGCGCGCCTGGCCCGCCCCGGCCCAGCTCCTCTTTTTCTTCCTCCTCAAAGACTTCATTCAGTGGAATACCCATCGCCTGCTGCATCGCGTGCCGTGGCTGTGGCGGTTTCATCAGGTGCACCACAGTGTGCAGCAGATGGGATTTTCTGCCCATCTGCGATATCACTGTTTCGAAACGGTAATTTATAGAATTATTCAATTTATTCCCTTGTCAATAATTGGCCTAAGCGCATCTGATTTCTTCTTACTGGATGCCTTTGCCATAGCCATTGGACACTTAAACCACAGCAATCTACATATCACCTGGGGCCCCCTAGGTTATGTACTAAATTCTCCTGCCATGCATATCTGGCATCACGCCAAGAATCTTCCTAGCGAAATGATGCATAGATACGGCGGAGTCAACTTCGGTATCACGCTCAGCGTTTGGGACTATCTGTTCCGGACCGCTTATGTGCCAACGGACGGACGCGATCTGCGCCTGGGCTTCCCCGGCGACGAGCACTTTCCGAGCCGCTTCGCAGGTCAGCTCTGGCCGCCGCCGCCCTCGCCGAGTGGGGACACCGTCTGATACCGTCTAATACCGTCTGAGACCGCCGGGATCGCCCGAACCACCTGCCGACCGTTTGCCGTTTTTTTTCGCCGACTTGCGCAACTTCGCCCCAGGCCGCACGACAACTTCCACCCATGCGGAAGAAGTCGATATTCTCGTTGGGTGGAACGCATCACTCCCCCCCGGCTAGTTCGCCGTCTGCGTCGCCTGCGCGTGCAGCGCTTGTTGTCTTGGCTGTCGCTTTTGTGCTGGCTGCTCCTGGCTTGTCCCAGCCAGCCCGGGCCGCTGCCGCCGCGGACGCCGCACCCGCCCAACACAGCCGGCGAGCTTGCCATCACCTTCTTCGACATCGGTCAGGGCGACTCGGCCCTCGTGGTGTCACCCACTGGCAAGCGCATCCTCATCGATGGCGGTCCGCCCGAGGGAGCGAGCGCGCTCTTGTCCGCGCTGAGCGAGCGGGGCATCGACCGCATCGATTTGATGCTGCTCAGCCACCCGCACCTCGATCACTTGGCGGGCCTGCGGCGGGTCGCCGAGCGGATCCCAGTCGCGCTGTACATGGACAGCGGCTTCGAGAGTCGATCGCCCGCCTATCTCGGCCTGCTGAAGGTGCTCACCGCACGCTCGGTCCCAGTCAAGCAGGCCAAGCGCGGCCGCACCATCGACATCGGGGGCGGCTCCGAGCTCAGCTTCCTGGGTCCGCCCGAGCCTTTCCTCGATCACACACGCTCCGACGTCAACGCCAACTCGGTCGTCGCCCGCTTGACCTGGCGGAGCCGAGTCGTGCTCTTCACCGGCGATGCCGAGCCCGAGACCGAGCGCTGGTTGCTCGCGCAGCCAGCCACGGCGACGGCGGGCGCGCCAGTTCTGCCGATCAGCGCCGAGGTCCTCAAGGTTGGTCACCACGGCGGCAAGTATTCCTCGACGGCAGCGTTTCTCGCCGCCATCCATCCGCAGCTCGCAGTGATCTCATGCGCCGCGGTCAACGACTATGGCCACCCCACGCCCGAAGCGCTCGGTCGTCTGGAACGAGCCGGCGCGCGGGTCCTGCGCACCGACCGTCTGGGGCACATCACCCTGCGCAGCAAAAATGGCGCCGCCTGGCAGGTCGAGAATCAGCCCACCGGCCCATCGCTGCCCCGGCCAGGTCCGGATGGCCCCCGCGGGACCTCCGCCACCCCCGACCCCGACAAGGACGTCGAATAATGCCCAGCCTCCCGCCTCAGGCCCCACAGGGTTCCTCTCCTCCCGCTGCCGGCTCGCCGCCAGCCACAGGCCCCGCCACGCCACCGCCCCTTATGCCGGGTGACTGCATCTACGTCGACGGCATCGAGTCCGGAGTCGCACGACTGCTGATCGCCCATCCCAGCGCCAGCACCGCCGCCGAAAGCCGCCTGGGCGACGACTGGCGCGAATACCGCCTGCCTGTGCACGTCCTGCCAAATGATCTACGCGAGGGTGAGTGGCTGACGCTGAGCCTCAAGCGCGTCCCAGCCCCAACCGAGCTAGAGAGCAAGGTCCGCTCTCTACGCGACGAGCTACGTGCGAACGACGACGGCGGCGACTTCTCGCTTTAGCCCCGCCACCGCAGACCGAGGCGCCCTCCGGTCTAGCGAGTCGTGCGGCAGAGATTGGGGGAATGCGCCGATGCGGCGCGCTGAGCAGGGAGGGCGGAGAGAGCCTCGCCGGTCTCGGAGAGCCGACGAGGTGAGCACTACATGCTCAGGCCACCGTCGACGTCGATGGTGCGGCCGTTGAAGTAGTCGCACTCCAGAATGAAGCGCACCGCCAGCCAGATGTCCTCGGGCAGACCGATGCGGCCGACGGGAATGTTGGCGACCAGGGCGTCGCGCGCCTTCTGGTTCATGCCCTGCGTCATCGGCGTCTCGATCATGCCGGGCGCCACCGCACCGACGCGGACGCCGAACGAAGCGAACTCACGCGACCAGGTCACGGTGTTGGCCGCCAGCGCCGCCTTGGCCGAGACGTAGTTCGACTGACCGCGGTTGCCGTGGCGCGCAATCGACGACATGTTGACGACGACGCCGGGGCGGCTGTCGGTCTCGACCATCTTGGCGACGGTCTCGCGCACCATGAACGTCGCGCCGCTGAGGTTGACGTTCAGCACCTCGTTCCACTGCTTGCTCGACAGCTTGACGATGGCGCCCGTCGTCTTGTCTTTCTTCACCAGCAGACCGTCGCGCAGAATGCCGGCGTTGTTGATCAGGCCGTTGAGCCCGCCCATCGCGCCGTGCGCCCAGGCGACAAACGCGGCGCAGTCGGCCTCGTCCGACACATCCAGCCGACGGCGGTGGATGCCATCTGGTAGCTCCTGCAGCGCGCCCTCATTGACGTCGCCGGCCGCCACCTGGGCCCCCGCCTCGTGCAAGCGGCGAGCAAAGTGCGCCCCCATACCCTGAGCGCCTCCCGTCACGATGATCTTCAAGTCTGCGAGTCGCATTTCTTTGTTCTCCTGCGGTGATGGACAGTCGATTGCTGTAAGGGCTGCGTTTCCGCCCCCTGTGCGTCGAGAAAGCCGCGGCAGCTTACTACATCTGACGGGGCGGATCTACGCATCGAACATCCCCCAGTCGGGGTCGCGCAGACCGCTGGCACGAGCGGCTGGCCGGTCCCGGACGTATCAGGCTTCGAGGGCGCGGTTGACGCTCTCGTGAAAGCGCTGCAGCGACTGCTCGAAGCGACCCAGGACCAGGTCGCCGCGATAGCCAGCGCTGGCGCTCCGCTGGATCGACTCGCCCATGCCGAAGTCTTCCAAAAGCGCGCTATACAGGATGTCGATGTTCTTCTGCCAGTGCGTAACCGCTTTTTCGTCCTGCGGTTGCTCCGCGATTAATGTATATGAAAAAATCGATGAATGATTAATCCCATCTGGCTGGATATGGAATACGGACACATGGTCCGGCTGCACCAGCAAGAAAGTATTTGGGAAAAGATGATAAAGAATATTGCAGTGTTGCCGCAGCTGCCAGGTCGCTGGCGGTTCCTGGGCTAGATTTAGAATCGTACGTTTTGGGAAGAAGTTGCGCTGATGCGGTGCAATGTGGTCAAACAACGCTAGGTTATCAAAGAATATTGGATAGATTGAATCGCGGTGAGTATAGCGCACATGATAGGCCTCTAAAAAGATATCGATGGCCAGCTTCCAGTTCATCGCGACGGTGAAGGTGCGCGGCTGATAGGCCACCAGGGCCTCGACCCCGAAGCTACTAAGATCGGCATCGAGCGCTCCCAGGTAGCTAGCGAGATCCAGCGGATCGCCGTCGCGTACCCGCCCCCAGATGAAGCCGTGACGTTCGCTGGTGGCCAGGGACAGCAGGCCGCGGCCGGCCCGGTCAACCCCGGTAAATCCGACCTCGTCGGGGATGCGCAGCAGGCGCCCGCTGTTGTCGTAGGTCCAGGCATGATAGGGGCATACGAAGCGCTGACGATTGCCACACGGCTCGCCGACTAGCTGCGTGCCGCGATGACGACAGACGTTAACAAAAGCCGAAATCCCCCCTTCGTTACGAGTCATCAAGATCGGCAATCCGGCGAGCGAGGTTGTGCAGAAATCACCCGGCCTGGCCAGCTGGGCGCTGCGCCCCAGGATCACCGGCATACCATGGAAGATTCGCCCGATCTCTTGCTGCAATCGCGGCTCATCGCGATAGACGCTGGGCGACAAGCTCTGCGTCGATGCCACCATGTCTTTCTGCTGCTCAGTCAGAAGGGCAATGATCTTGCGAATCTTCGCCACCTGGACGTCATCACGCATCGCATCATCCTCGGGAGATAGACGGAGTCAGGCTATCAGATCAGCGGGCGATGACGGATCGCGGAGTTAGCTGACGGGTGCCCGCTGCAGGTGAACGTGGATGACCCCCTCCTCGGCCGGGACGCCGAGGCGAATGGGGAAGCCGTAGTGGCCGGTGCCGCGGTGGACGTACAGGCGCTCGCGACCGCGGGCCCATAAGCCGTGATCTGGCATGTCGATCAAGCGCGGCACAGTCCACAGGCCGCCGAGGCTGAGGAGCCCAAGCTGGCCGCCGTGAGTGTGTCCGGCGAAGACCAGGTCAGCCGCCCCCGGCGGTAGATGGCGGAAGGCCCC
Organism: uncultured Myxococcales bacterium; assembly: GCA_937952145.1. GTDB lineage: Bacteria > Myxococcota_A > Polyangia > Palsa-1104 > JAEUJZ01 > JAEUJZ01. The sequence goes on along the minus strand of CALFYE010000457.1, from coordinate 7,058 downwards.
CGGGTCGTGCAAGAGCGCCAGACGCAGCAGGCCGGGCCGACGGGGAAAGCGGGCGCTGACCTGGGCCAGGTGGGCGGCGCGATCGCGAAAAACGAAGTCGAAGCCAAGGATCTCGACCTCGCCCCAGGCGGTGTGCGTGGTCACGGCATCGTCGCGCAGCAGGCGCACGCCATTTTCGGCAAGGGCGGTGACGACGATGCGCGGCGCCTCGTGATCGTGGTTGCCAAAGCAGGCGAAGCAGCGACCCGGGAGCGCCCGCAAGGGGGCCAGCGCGCCCTGCAGGTGCGCGACGTCGCTCTGCGATTCCATGGTCAGAAAGTCGCCGGTCAAAAGGACCAAGTCAGGGTCAGCTGCGACGGCGCGCTCACAGATCTCGGCCAGTCGCTGCACCGACATAAACGGACCCAAGTGGGGATCGCTGATCTGGACAATGCGCAGCGGCCGGTTGGGCAGCGGGTGCGTCGCGGGCTCGTGCAGGGGATGACGGGCGAGACCCGGGATGTCGTGGTCGTCGATGGCGATATGAACCTCGGAGCGCTCGTGACGAATCGACTGCCACAGGCCGATGACCGCAAGGACGTACGGCAGCGTGGGCAGCCACGGTGAAAAGCCCAAGCGCACGGCGATGCCCCAGGGCAGCGACAGCACCGTGCCGGCCATAAACGCCGATGCCGGCAGGCTGATCAGCAGCCGATACCACAGGGGTCGCATACGCGGTCGGGCGAGCAGGAACAGGTGCGCGTACACCGTTCCGTGCAGCGCCACGAAAGCCGGCCACAGCGGCTCGATGCGTGCAAGCGGGGCGAAGGCGATGGCCGCCAGGCTGTAGATCCCGACGATGACCGCGGCGAACACTGCAAACTGGGGCCCTCGGGACAGCCGCGCATTGAGCACGGTCAGCCCCCAGGCAGAGAGTGAAGCGATAGAGAAGAGGGTCATGGGGAGGTCGGTCGCGACGACCGATCGATCCACTATAAAGCGCCGGCCCAGGTGACGTCGTCGGTTTTGGCTCCCGCCTGCGTTAGAAGCTGGCGATACCAGGCCGCGGCCCGCTCGGTTCGCTCGACCGCGCCGCGATACCCCCAGACGATACTCAGCGTCATTTGCGTGCCAGCCGAGGTCTTCGTTCGCTGCGCGTCTTTGACGGCGTTGGCGCAGGGCCCGTCGGCATCGCAGAGACAGAGCAGGCCCCCGAGATCGATGGTCTGTCCCGAGGCGTTAAACACATAGCTCGCATCGTCGGCAGCGATGGCGATGGCGAGCGGGGGCTTGGCGCGATCGAGGTCGATGACGCTAATCGGCAGCCCGGCGTGCAGCGAGACCGCGTTGCAGGCATCGACGGCAAGGTTGATGTTCGACAGGGTGCCCTCGCCCGCCGCGCGCAGCAGATATTCCGACGCCGGCTTGCCGCGACCGGTGGGCTTGTAGCCGCCGTGGCGCAAAAGATCGCGCACCGCCGATCGCACCGCATCATCGGCCAAAAGCGGCGCCCGAGCATCCAGCTTGAACAGCGCGGTGAGCTCCGGCGGCGACGGCAGCTCGGCGAGCGACCGCGGAAACACGGTGACAAAGCCCGCCGCATGCAGCAGCGGATGGGCCGGCAGATGAACGACGATGGACGAGGACGATGGCGACATGGGCCCTCTTTTACTCCGGAGGGCGACGAGCACCAAGGACGCAGAAGCGCGCGGCAAAAGTCGCCTAGCGGGAACACCGCGCAGTGCCCCCCCCCCGATAGCAGTGCCGACGTTCTTGGCTGAGTTGACTACACCGGCTGTCGGGATCCTCAGCGCAGGGACGATGCCAGCAGCAGGCAGTCCGCTCGTTGTACCGCGCGGCTCCGCCTACACGTTTACGTGAACGCCAAACCGCGTCGCTGAGCTATCAGCCGACTCGCGAGCTGAATGCCGCGCGACAGGGGGGGTATCGCGCCGTCAGTCGCCGAAGCTGATGCCGACGGTGCGGGCCGTATGCACCAGCTCGCCGTGCGGGTCGACGAACTTCATGCTGCTGCAAGCCTCGCGCAGCGAGACCGGCACCACCGACACCCCACGCAGGGCTGCCATATGCCCCACCTGCCCCTGCGCCAGCATCTTTACCGCAGCGACGCCAAAGCGCGTACTGAGCACGCGATCCGACGGCGAAGGCGAGCCCCCGCGCTGGGTATGCCCGAGGACCGTAACACGGACCTCGCGGCTCGTACGCTGCGCAATGGCTCCGCCAATCAGGTTCGAGACCCCAAGCGCCGGCTTGCCCTCACCGCTCTTTAGCTCGGGCGGCAACCTCACTCCCTCGGCGACAACGATGAGGGTGTAGCTCTTGCGACGGCTGTCGCGGTGAGTGATGAACTCGCAGAGTCGATCGATGGAAAAAGGAATCTCGGGGATCAAGATGGCATGCGCCCCCCCAGCGATCCCGGCGTGCAGAGCAATCCAGCCGGCGTCACGTCCCATCACTTCGAGCAGCATGATGCGGCGGTGCGACTCGGCGGTGGTGTGCAGGCGGTCGACGGCTTCGCTGGCAACGTGCAGCGCACTGTCAAAGCCAAAGGTGCTATCGGTCGCCGCCAGATCGTTGTCGATGGTCTTGGGCACACCAACGACCGGCAGGCCCTTTTCGTGCAGCCGTAGGCCGATGCGTTGCGTGCCGTCCCCGCCGACGACAACCAGCGCATCTAGACCTAGCGCGCGAGCGTTTTCGATGACGCGATCCGACAGATCCACCACACCTGGCTTGCCGTCTTGTTCCACGGGATAAGAGAACGGGTTGCCGCGATTCGTCGTCCCCAGGATGGTTCCGCCGCGCGGCAAGATGTCGCGCACATCGTCGAGGCTCAGCCAGCGCGACTGTTCCGGATGCAGCAGGCCATCGAAGCCATCGCGGATCCCCAGCACCTGCCAGCCATGGCAGCGAATCGCGCTGCGCACGACGGCGCGAATCACGGCGTTGAGTCCAGGACAGTCGCCCCCGCCTGTCGTGACGCCGATCTTGCGGATGGGGCTTATGGGATGTCTCTGCATCGTGGGTCTTCCTTGCGTTTCGTCGGCGGCTCAACGGTCAAATGACAGTCAGACTCAGTGGAGGAGCGGCCCCGACGAGCCAGCCCCTTGCGCCAAGAGCTCAACGATGTCATCGGCCAAGAGACGCGCCAGGGCCTGGTTGCCGGCAGCGGTCAGGTGATCCAGGTCGGTGAAGTGCTCGCGCGCAAGCTCGGGCGCTCCGTCGTGCGAGCGATACATCAACCCGCGGGATGAAAAGGCGGCGCGAGTCCAGTCCAGCAAGCCGCGATAGCTGGCATCGCTGGCAAGCTGCGTCATCATGTGATGGTTCTGCGGCACCTGCTCGACGATCGCGAGCAGCTCGCGATGAGCAGCCAAGTAGCTTGCGAGCTGCAGCGTGAGCTCAGCGTTGAGGGCCTCTTTCGCGCTTAGCGGAATCAGCACATAGCTGTCGGCGAAGCGCTCGGCCGACAGCCCCTGCGAAAACCACGGCTGCTCGGCTGGCGCGCTGCCGAGCGTCGGGCCCGGACGCAGATGCAAAAATCCGGCGCGCAGAAAATCGCTCAGGCTCGCGTGCTGGCCGAAGACGAACTCGCCTGCCCGCCGTCGCTGCTGATAAAGATACAGGCCGCGTGCCAGGCCAGCCGCCAGCTGACGATGCCAGCGCGGCGGCGGAGTCGACACACCCAAGCGCCGCTGCAGATCGGGCGACAGCGGAGATGCGGCAGGGTCGAGATCCTCAAAGACGCAGGGAAAGCTGAGTGGCGGCTGGCTGTGCCGACGCGAAAAGAAGATCGCATTCGTCGAGATCACGACGAGCAGGCGACCCAGACCACGCGGCTGGCCAGCCAGTCGATCGCGCAGCCCAAGCAGCGCACCTAGCTGGTCGCCGGCATGCGCCCCTCCGGCTGACAGGTTATGAACGCGCACCGACAAGCCACGCCGCGTTAGCTGCGTCTGCAAGACATCGCGCAGGCGCTGCCCCGCTGGGTTATTGACCGATCCCAGCACCGAGTCGCCCAAGAGCACGATGTCCCAGGGCGCTCGCTCCCCCGCATCAGCAGGCTCGCCGGAGCGAAGCTCGGCCAACGCCGTCAAGGCATCGTCGGCAAAGCAGGCTTGGGCGCGCAGCGGCTGCCGCAGCACAGCCGGATCAGGCGGCAGAAAGATCCGCAGCAGCGCCTCGCAAACGAGCAGCAGCAAAGCGGCCCAGCCCCAAGGTCGCAGCGAGGTCAGGGGCCGGTGCAGCCAGCCGGGATTGCCGTCGGGAAGCGGCATAGGGAGGATAAGTAGCCAGCCCGTCAGTCAGCGGGTTAGGGAGCCGCCGGGGCAGCCGGAGCCGCGTCGAGCAGGAAAGGATCTTCAAGATAGCGGCGCACCACCTTGGCCAGTACACCGAGCTGCGCTCCGTCGATAAAGCGGTGATCGATGGTGGCGGTGATGGTCAGGTGTGGCCGAACGACGACGGCGCCGTCTTCGACCTTGGGCTGATCGCGCACCGCGCCGACCAGGATGTAAATCGGCACACGCGCAAACGGTGTCGGCGGCACGTAGCCTTCGTCCAGGCCAAACATGCCCACGCTGGTCACGATGCACGAGCCAAACGGGAAGCGCTCGACGCCGAGTGCCTTGATCGTCAGCCCCAGACCGCCGGCCAGAAAGCCGGTCAGCGCGACGAGCCGCTTGAGCAGAAACATCGGCATCGCTCTCACGGCACCTTTGCTCTTTTCGAACTCGGGATCTTTGCCGTCGCGCAGCCGCCCAGCCTGGGTCGCTAGCTCGGCCGCGATGTCGGCCACCGACTTTTTGTCGGCATCACAGACCTTGGCCTTGGCCAGGTCCTTGCCCTCTTCCAGCGCGACGAGAAAGGCGATATCGACGGTGGAAAACGGGATGAAGCGATCGAAGACCACGCGCCCGTTGAGCGTCGGGGCCTGGGCCAGGGCCATGCTGACCGCTTTGCCGACGAGGTGGGTGATGCTGACGCGCTGGCCGGTCGTGCTGCGCAGGTGTTCCAGATAGGCCAGGGCGCGCGTCGCATCCACGGTCAGCTTGCCGTAGATGTTGCCCTCCTGCGGGGCACTCCAGCTGGCGATGGCCAGCTTGCGGCGCGTGCTCATCTTGTAGCTCGACATCTCGACTCCTCCGCGATCGGACGGTGCCTGGCGATGGGGCCCATCCAGAGTGGCCGGGGACGACCGGCCCAGGCTGACCGGGTGCGGCCTTGCGAACAGCACTTCGCCGTCGCCACGCCAGCTTACGAGATCCCGGCTTCTGTGTCGCCACCGTTCTGCATATGATGACGCCATGCAGAACTCAAAGACCCTGTACTTCCTGTTTGGTGCGGCCTTCTTGTGTGGCGTGGGCTTGGGCGTGGCTCGTGCGGACATCACCCGCTGGTCGAGTGGTGATTGCAAGGCACTTGCATCTGGGGATGCCTCGTACTGCAGCACCAGCGAGTGCAAGGGCATCGTCAAACGCGATGCCAGCTACTGCAACTCGGGCGACTGCAAGGGCTGGGCGCGCATGGACCCAAGCTACTGCGACTCCGCGGATTGCAAAGGCATTGCAAGAAAAGACAAGAGCTACTGCCAGACCAACTTCTGCAAGGGCATTGCCAGCGGCGATGCCAGCTACTGTGACGACGGCGTCTGCAAGGCCATCGTCCGCCACGACCGCAGCTACTGTCCGTAGTCGGGTCGCGGCGAAGGGCTACAGGTGGGCCAGTCGCCGCCGCAGGATGTCGACTGCTACATCGATCTCATCGACGGTCACGTAAGGGGCCGGGCCCAGGCGCAGGCAATCACCGCGCGCGTCGGTGTAGATGCCTTCTTCGCGCAGCGCCTCGACCAGCCGGCTGGCGTGCGGGGTGCGGACAGCGACGAAGCCCCCGCGCAGCGCGGCCGGCCGAGGCGTGACGACATCCAGGCTGGGGATAGAACTCAGCCGATCGATCAGCTGATCCGTCTGGCTTAGCGACAGCCGCCGCAGCGCCGGCACGGTAAGTCCCTGCACGTCAAAGAAGCTGCACACGGCGCGGGCGCGATAGAGGCTGACCGGATCAAAGGTGCTGCCGGCAAAGCGCGCACCGCTCTCCTCGGGATAGAAGACGGCGCCATCGGTGCGACGGTCGGCGAGCGCTGAAAAGGCGGCAAACCAGCCAGTGTAAAGCGGCCGCAGCGTTGTCTGGGGCGGCACGCGCAGGAAGCAGACACCTTCCCCCCACTGCGCATATTTGTACCCCCCCGCGACGAGAAAAATCGGTTCGGGGCCTAGATCAGCAATGCGGAAGGGCACGGTGGTGAAGGCGTGATAGGCGTCGTAAAGGACGGCAGCACCGCGCGCCTGCGCCGCAGCGGTGACCCGCGCAAGCTGTGGAACGACGGCCGCGGTCTCGAACAGCACCGTCGATACAATCAGCGCCGCAGTGTCATCACGCAGTGCCGCGCTCAAGCGCTCGGGCAGGCTGGCGAGTGGCTCGGGATCGACCCAGGTAACGTCGATGCCTTCTTCAGCCAGACGACGAAGCTGGCGATGAGCGGAGTGAAACTCGCCGCTCGTGGTGACGATGTGGCGACGTCGCGAAAGATCCAGGCTGCTCAGGAAGCGCACCAAGAGCTCGTGCGTGCTGCCGGCGAAGGTGTATTCCTCGCGCTGGCCGCCAATGCGCCCGATGATCGCCGCGGTGACGGCGTCGCGCATGCGAAACACCGCTTCCCACTTGTCATCGACGTGCAGTGCAGCATCGCGAAAGGCGGACAGCATGGCTGCCTCGGCGACATCGGGCCAGAGGCCGCCATGCCGGTGATGGAGGGCAAGGCGATGCTCTTCAAGGAGTTCGGCGGCGTCGACGGCTTCCCGGTGTGCATCAACGCCCGCACCGCCGACGAGGTGGTCGACTTCGTCGAGCGCATCGCGCCCACCTTCGGCGGCATCAACCTCGAGGACATCAAGGCGCCCGAGTGCTTCGAGATCGAGGAGCGGCTGAAGGCCAGCCTCGACATCCCCGTGTTCCACGACGACCAGCACGGCACCGCCGTGGTCACGCTGGCCGCGCTG
>CALFYE010000456.1 GCA_937952145.1 uncultured Myxococcales bacterium | reverse complement strand
CGACCGGCACATCGAAGTCGAAGCGGTCGTAGACCAGATACGGGTGATCCTTGCGCACGTCGTAGGGCACCCCCGTCGAGCGCAGGCAGGGCCCGGTCCAGCCGTAGGCGATGGCTTCTTCGGCACTGATGACGGCGACGCCATCCATGCGGTCGCGGAAGATGCGGTTCTTCACCAGCAGCTTCTCGACGTCAACCAGGGTCTCGCGACACTTGGCGAGCACGTCACGCAGGCGAGCCGAGAAGTCCGGCGTCAGGTCCGCCGCGACGCCACCGATGCGGACATACGAGTGGGTCAGGCGAGCCCCGGTGAGCTCTTCTAGAAGTTCCCACAGCCACTCGCGACACTTGATCATCCATAGGAAGGGCGTAAACGCGCCGACTTCCATGCCCGATGCGCCCGCGCAGGTCAGGTGATCGGTGATGCGCGAGATCTCGCCGACGATGACACGGATGTACTGCGCACGCTCGGGGATCTGATCGGTGATGCCGAGCAGCTTTTCAGCCGCCATGGCAAAGCCGACGTTGTTGAGCAGCGGCGAGACGTAGTTCAGGCGGTCGGTGTAGGGGAAGACCTGGGTGTACGTCGCGTACTCGGCTTCTTTTTCGAAGCAGCGATGCAGGTAGCCGACTTGTACATCGGCCTCTTTCACCGTCTCGCCATCCACGGTCAGGATGATGCGCACGGTGCCGTGCATCGCGGGGTGCGACGGGCCCATGTTGATGGTCATGGGCTCGGTGGGCAGGGGCGCATCGTCATCCGCATCTTCGTGATGCGGGTCGGCGAAGCCCACCGGAAGCTGGGGACGCGAACGTAGCTCGCGCGCCGCGCCACTTACGATCTCGTCGGGCGTCGGCATACCAAAGACCATCTTCTTAGGTCCTGGCTGCCCAGAGGCGGGCTGGTTCGGATTCGGCGTTGGAGAGTGGGCCATCGGGGTCACTTACTCCATGGTGTAGTCGCGGCGAATGAGCGGCTGCCGCTTCTCTTTGGGGTAGTCTTTGCGCAGCGGATGACCGATGAACTCTTCGTACATCAGCACGCGACGCAGGTCTGGATGGCCGGTGAACTTGATGCCGTACATGTCCCAGACCTCGCGCTCCATCCAGTTGGCGGTCGGCCACAGCGGCAGCACCGACGGGACCTCGGGGTTCGGCCCCTCTTCGACGCAGACCACTGGGGTCTTGATGCGCAAGCGCGACCCGCTTTGCATCGAGCGCAGGTGATACACGACCTCAAAACGCGGCTCGCGTCCGAGGAAATCAACAGCGGTGAGATCGACGAGGTAGTCATAGCCCAGGCTGCCCTTCAGCCAGCGCATGACGTCGAGCAGGTTTTCCCCGCGCACCACCGCCGTGTCGTCACCGCACTTGCTGTGCGAAGACACGATGGCGCTGGGAAATTGCGCTAAAAGCTTGTCTAGATCGGCCTTGCTCATGTTGGCTTCTTTCGGGCAAGCACCCGAGGCTGTGCGAACCGACGTGGGCCCGATATCGGACCCGAGTTGCGACCCTGGTTACGAGATGATGGGCAGGTGGCCGGGCTGCGGCGGACGGGGTGTCACCCACTCTCCGCCGTGCTTCTCGCCGCGATCCCGCTTCTGCACCCAGGTCGTGCCGTCCTGAATCTTCTTCTGCAAGAGAATCAGCCCGTCGAGAACCTGCTCAGGGCGCGGCGGACAGCCGGGGATGTACACATCGACCGGGACGATCTGATCGCAGCCCGGCACGGTGTTGTAGTTCTGATAGAAGCCACCCGTCGAAGCGCAGACACCAAAGGCGACGACATACTTCGGCTCGGCCATCTGCACCCAGATGCGGTGCAGCGCCGGGGCCTGCTTCTCGGTGATCGTGCCGACGACGAACAGCAGGTCGGCCTGACGCGGCGAGAAGCGCGGAAACTCGGCGCCGAAGCGAGCGATATCGTACTTCGAGGCCGCCGTCGCCATGTACTCCATGCCGCAGCAGGCCGTGACGAACGGGTAGCTGAACAGAGAGTATTTGCGCGCCCAGTTGAGCGCACTCTCGAGCGTAGTTGTGTAGTTTTCTGCCATGGCGGTCCTTAGCCCCAGCCGATGGCGCGCTTACGCCAGACATAGGCGAGCGCAACGACCAGGGTGCCGATGAAGACCAACATTTCGACGAAGCCGAAGACGGTCACTGTGCCAAGGCACTGCGTGCCGGCCACCGTCCCCAGACACGAGAGCTTGCGATACAACGCGGCCCACGGGTACAGAAACGCTGACTCGATGTCGAAGATCAGGAACAGGATGGCCACCTGATAGAACTTCACCGAAAATCGGACGCGCGGACTGCCGATGGGATCGGAGCCGCACTCGAACGGTGAGAGCTTCTCGGGATCAGGCCGCTTGGGTCCTAAGAAGACCGCCAGGGCCATGAAAAAACACGAGAAACCGATGCCAAACAGGATGGCGACGAGAGAGGGGGCGTAGTCGACGGACATCGTTGCTCTGGAACCTCGCTTGCTCCGCGGCGAATATAAATGGGTCGGCAGAGAGGAGTCAAACGCAATTCTTTGCGTCGCAAAACGGCCCAAGTCGCCCCTTCCGCACGCCCCAAAGCCGCGCCGCCTAATTGTGCAGATCGCCGCAACATTCCGACGGCCAGCCAGCCCAAACCGGCGACCGTCCGATTCCAGCACAGCAGCGATTTGCGGGCAGCCGACCGCCATACCCGCCCCCGGCCACCGCGCGGGTTCCCCTGCCCTAGCCGGTGTGGCGCGACATGGGGACTGGCGTCCCCGGGCCTGTAGACGCCAGCGGGGTTCCGACATTGGCCCGACCATGACCCGGCTAACGTATGGGAATTATTTGCGCGCCTCGCAGCCGGCGAGCGCCCGGAGTCACGAAGTCATGGCACGTTTCTTGAAGTACAGACCTCTGGCACTGCGTGTCACCAGCCCGGGGGGGAGGGGACCGCAGCGCAAGAGGGATGGGCAGCGACTGCCGTTCCCCATATCGATGAGATGACAATGAACCTCTATTAAGTACGCGTTTTCTGGGCATATCTAACGATTTACAAATTTTGCTTTTCGTGCGATATTAATCTTGCTGTTGTGTGTGATTGTTTGAAGAGGGGCTGTAGGCATTGAATTTCATTGTAGTCGTGGGTCTGCAGCCTGGAACTATCACTCGTTAAGTTTGGGGGGAGCGATGAAACCTGTACGTGTCGCGTGGGCTCTAGCCTCGCTGGGTGGCGGTGGGTTATCGGTGGCTGCACTTGGCCTGCTCTCGGGCTGCTTGCCGGATGCGCCGCGCGCTCCGACTCCGCCGGCCATGCAAGAGACCGTCACATCGACGGATGCACTGACCGCCCGACAGATGTTCGACAAGCAGGTCAAGCCGCTCTTGTCGGCGACTTGTGGCGCCTGCCACAGCCTGGAAGTGGGTGTCGGACCCGGCTTCCTGCGCTCGGTTTCGGCGTCGAGCTACGACCCCTATCCGGTCATCACCGGCTGGACCAACTTCATCGTCACCGAGCCCGAGCTCAGCGCCCTGCTGACCAAGGGCCAGCACGAAGGCCCGGCGATGACGATGAGCCAGTACGACACGACGCTCGCCTGGCTGCTGAAAGAAAAGACCGAGCGGGAGGCTGTCACCGTCACCCCGTTCCAGCAGCAGCTACCGCCGTTCTCCATCACCATGACGACCGGCACGACCCCGGTCTACAACCAGATTCAGCTCGACAAGATCGATCCCGCGTTCGTCGGCGCCTACCTGCAGTTCATCGCCAAGCCGCTCAACGCGACGACGGGCACTGGGCTTGAGATCAGCGACCTGCGTTTCTTCAACCGCAAGCCCGGCGCAGCGGCGAACGAGCAGCGCTCGATCCACTTTAAGAACCCGCTGTTCGTCCTCTGGCGAGCTGGCGTCCCCTACCCCGATCCGGCGCAGAGCTTCTATGGTTTTGAGCGCACCATCAAGCTCAACCAGGACGACGTGGGCCAGGTCGGCAAGGGCGTGCTGATCATCCCCGGCATCCTCGTCCTCGATCAGTACCGTACCGGCTACTCGCTGAGCGTGGTCTTCGACCTGATTGAGCTCGTGAAGCCGATCCTCGGCGGTGACCCCTGCACGGCTGGCCAGCTGACCTACTTCAGCGCCACGTTCCCGCGCTACCTCGGCGCCAAGACGGGCATGACGGCCTCTAGCTGCGCCAAAGCGACCTGCCATGATGCAGTGACTCGCATCGCTGATATCGATATGTCTCCGATGCTGACCACCGGGTCGGATCTCTCGACCCTGTGCGAGCAGCTCAAGTTTTACAACAGCCTTGGTGTCATGGTTCGGAACACAGATCCGAACGGTGTGGTTGGTCATCCGTTCAAGTGGACAACGGCCACGGATCGGTGCGGAGTGCTGACGGCTCCAGCGGAAAATCCCTGCTTTGATAGTTTCAAATCAAAACTCGATACCTGGAAAGCAACCCAGTAAGGAATTTCCCTCACATGAGGAGATATCTTATGAAGCAAACGCATGTTACAAAAACCCTGCTGGCTCTGGGGTTTGGTGTCGCGGTAAGTGCCTGTGGCAATACCGGAACCAGCGACGAGAACGCCGGCACGCCCATGAACTATCAACACGTCGGCGGCACCACGACCTATGATCCGGCCGCTGCCGGCCTGCCCTACTCGGCGGGCTCGACGGCACTGTCTGATCGCACCGTCGATTACACGCTGGCCCTGCGCACCGCCTCGCTGAAGCTGCGCGGCAACCTGCCCACGCTCGAAGAGCAGCAGAAGCTGAAGGCCGCCATCGCCACTGGCGTCGGCGACGATGTTCAGCGTCTGTACGAGACGATGGTCAGCGACATGATCAACTCACCCACCTTCGCCACCGAGTTCAAGCGCCAGATGTTCCACTTCTGGCAGGCGGCGTAGTTACCGTCGCTGATGGCCGCGTCCGGGCCGGCGGTTTATCCCTGGGTATCCGTGATGGGGACGCTGACCTAGGTCAGGGGTTGTAGCGATAGCCGATGCCGCGGACGGTCTCGATGTGGCTGGGGCTCTCGGGGTTCTGTTCGATCTTGTTGCGCAGGCGGAGGACGAAGTTGTCGATGGTGCGCAGCGTGCAGTGCTCGCCCCAGACGCGCTCCATGATCTGCTCGCGGCTGAGCACTTGGCCAGGGTGCTGCATAAAGAGATGCAGCAGATCGAATTCCTTGGCCGTGGTCTCGACCTCCTCGCCAGAGACGAGCAAGCGGCGGCCACCGAGGTCGATCTTGATGCGGCCGCTGCGCCCCTCTAACACCGGACCGGACTGGCTGCGGCGCTGCCGTTTACCCCGCCGCAGACCGACGCGGACGCGCGCCAGAAGCTCGGCCAGGCCAAAGGGCTTGGTGATGTAGTCATCGGCGCCAATCGACAGCGCCAGCACCTTGTCGGCTTCCTGATCCTTGGCCGACAGCACGATGATCGGCAGGTCTTGATCGCGCAGCCGGAGCTCGCGAATGACGTCGATGCCCCCCAGGCGCGGCAGCATCAGATCGACCAGCACCAAATCGGGCAGCGCGCCGGCCCCGCTACACAGCCGCAGCGCGGCCTCGCCATCCTCGGCGGCCAGGACCTCGTAGCCCTCAAGCCCGAGGTTCATCTGCAGCGCCTTGCGAATGCCCAGATCGTCTTCGACCACCAAGACGCGCTCACCGGGACTCATGGCAGGCCCGCGCCGGGCCGTCGGGGCGAGCCGGGCTGTTCGATCGGCAGGTGCAGCGAAAACGTCGCCCCCTGCCCCAGCTCGCTGTCGACCGAGGTCGTGCCGTCGTGTGCCGCCACGATGTGATAGACCATCGACAGTCCCAGCCCGGTTCCGGGAGGCTGCAGCGGCATCTCGGGTCGCGTCAGGCGATAGAACTTTTCGAAGATGCGGCGATGTTCGGTCTTGGGAATGCCCGGCCCGTTGTCACTGACCGAGAACACCACGTGGCCGGCCCGTCGGAAGCAGCGCACGGTGATGATCTTCTGCGGCCCGGTGTACTTGTACGCGTTCTGCAGCAGGTTCAGCAGCGCCTCGCTGATCGCGGCGGCATCGACATGGATGCTCGGCAAGTCGTCCTGCACCAAGGTCGTCAGCTTGACGTCGTCGATCAGGAGCTGCGGCTTGAAGGCGGCGAGCGCGTCGGCAACGATGCGCGCCGGCGACTCTTCGGCCATGCGATAGCTGCGCTTGCCGGCCTCCATCCGCGCCCAGCCCAGCAGGCGATCAATCATCGCCGACAGCCGCGTCGTCTCGGTGGCCATGGTGTCGAGAGCCTGCTGGATCTTTTCCGGATCGCGCAGCCGACCCGACTGCAGGGCCTCGACAAACAAGCGAATGCTGGTCAGCGGGGTGCGCAGATCGTGCGAGACCTTGTTGACGAATTCGGTCTGCAGCTGCGCCACCGAGGTCTCGCGCCGGACGTAGAGCACCGTCGCCGCCACCCCGACCACCAGCGTCACCGTCAGCCCCAGCGTCAGCACGCCAAAGACGAAGTCGCGCGTCGCGTGGCCGAGTACCAAGATCAGCACGCCCACCGTCAGCAAGAGCGCGCTGGGCACAAAGGCGAAGAGCGCGATGAGGATCATCAGCTTGCGCAGCTTGCTGCGCAGAAGATCGGGGGTCTTGGCCATCCGCCCGGCAGGCTATCACGCGCCCGCCGGCGACAGCTAGGAGATGTTGCAGTAATCAAACAATCATCAAAAACAGATAAAATATTTATATTTTTTAATACATTTCAGTATGTTGCTTTGTATCTACCATGGCAATTGGCAGCCTGCTGAAGCCTTGCTGGGCCTATACTGCAACAAACTCCTAGCGCCTCGCTGGACGAGGCAGCGACGGAGCCTTGACGTGGCCGGAGAAACTCGCCAGCCTGCCCAAAGTCGCGAGGCCACCATGCACACTACCAACAGTCCAGATACCTTTATTGCAATTGCCCCCGATAGCCAGATTGCCCAGGGGGTGATTCCCGCAAAAAGCGACAGTCCCACAGTGGCCTATCTGACCCATCTGATGATTTCTCAAAACCCGTACAAATACACCTCGGACGACGTCATTTTTACCGTGTTTGCCGACAGGAAGAATATCCCCGCCCCCGAGCGCGAGGCGGCGCGAGCGGCATTCTTTGCCCGCGGGCAGGCCTGTCTGCGCGCCTCGCCGCTTGGCAAGCAGCTTGGCTGGGGGGTGCACAGCGACGGGGCGGGGCGGTTAGCGCTCTATGCTGTCGACACCGACGAGTACCGCCAGCTGGCGGCCGGCAGCTTCCGCGGTCGGCCGGTAAAAGTAAAATATGCGATGCGCGCTAGTCGAACATAATTAACAAACAGGATATCCTTCAAGGTTCGCTTTATTTATCAATTCTTATTCCTTTTTAAGGAACGGAATTTTTTCTAGTTCGTCACCCAAATAGTCACTGGCTAAGTGGCTATACACCAGGGTCATTGCCAGGCTGGCATGGCCCAATAGCTGCTGCAGCGCCAGCAGGTTGCCGCCGTTCATCATGTAGTGGCTGGCGAAGGTGTGGCGCAGCGCGTGCCAGGCCCGCTGCAGCGGACGACAGCCGGCCTCCGCCAGCAGCGCGGGCAGACCCAGCATCTCTTGATGCGTCCCCATGCGCGGGCCGCCCCGACCTGGCACCGGCACGACGAGGCCATCCTTGGTGCGCGGACACTGCGCCAGCCAGGCCCGCAAGATGGGCGAAAGAACCGATGGCAGACGCAGGTGCCGCGGCTTGCCACCCTTGGGCGTGCTCTTGTAGCTGCGCGCCACCGTGATCCGCGCCGCGTCGAAGTCGATATCGCAAGAGCGCAGGCCAAAGATCTCGCCTTTGCGCAGCCCAAGCTGCAGCGCCAGGAGCAGGGCGATGTAGCGCACCTGGGCGAGCGCATGCTCCTCGTTGGCCTGGGCTTTGGCTTGCGCCCCGGCCAGGTTCAAAAGCCCGCTGACCTCGTCGCGGCTGAGGTATTCCAAGAGCGGCTGGCGCGGCGGCAGATCGAGTCCCCCAAACGGATTCTCCGTCACCAGCCCACGCCCCAGGGCCCAGGAATACAGACGCGAGCCGATCGAAAGAGTCATCGCCACGGTGGCCGGCTTGTACTTGGTCGTGAGCGCCTGATGCAGCGCCAGCGCCTCGCACCGCGAGACCTCGCTGCTGCGCCGCTCGTCGCCCAGCACGCGCAGCACGCGTGCGAGCGCGGTACGAGCCGTGGCGCGGTAGGCCGCAAGGTTTTTGATGCGCGGTCGCTCGTACTCGGTAAGGAAGCGCTCGCAGAGCTCAGCCAGCGTCGGAGCCGGCGGCGACGGCTCGGGAATACCGATCAGCGAACGCGCAACTCGGCCCTCGACTTCCAGCAGATAGCGCCGGGCCAGCTCGCGGGTCGGCTGGTGCGTCGCGCGCATCTTGCGCCGGCGATCGACGTCGATGTAGCGGATGTACCAGCCGAGGAAGCGCCCCTCCCGCACCAAGCGGATGACTTCACCCACGCATATCCCCCCGGGCTGAGCGTATCACGCCAGACCCGCGGGGCGGGGGCGGCCGACGTTATCCTTTGGTTATCCCGCGGCGCCCGACATTTCTCGACGGAGACGCCGACCGGGGCGAGCGAGCATCCACGCGGGGTTGCCGCAACCCCGCAGAATCACAGCGCAAGTTCACCGCGCGCCCCTGGGGTTCCACTTCTGGCGGAACACGCTGCGCATGGGTGGTCAGGCGCCGCTGACCGTGCCGTTTATGGACAGCTCGACGATGACCAAGCAGGTCAGCATCGACACCGCACCGGCTTACGCCGCGATGCTGGTGGCCGAAGACCGCGACATGCGGCAGCTGTTCACGGGCAAGACCGATACCTGCCCGACGTTCGACCTGGTGACCGGCAACATCACCAAGGCCGACTGCTTTGTCAGCGGCGGCGCCAGCCAGGCGATGCCCGGCAACAACGTGCCGTCGCAGTATCAGGCCGGTGTGCTCACCAACCCCGGCTTCATGGCGCAGTACTACTCGAACTTCGCGTTCCGTCGCGCCCGCCTGGTGCAGGAGCTGTTTGCGTGCACGCGCTACCCGGCCGAGCTGGCCAAGGCGCCGCAGCAGATCGGCCCGTACCTGTACTCTTCGCCGTGGCCGGTGGATAGCGTCACCAGCGCCAGCCAGGGCTTCCAGGCGAACTTCATCGACAAGAACGGCAGCACCGATGTCCGTCCGCGTCGCCTGAAGGACTTCTCGACCAACTCGGCGAACCGCGTCTCGGCGACGTCGAGCGCGTTCAAAGAGTTCGTCGACTTCAAGGTCGAGTGCCAGAACTGCCACAGCTCGCTCAACCACCGCGCGCCGCTGTTCGCGGTGTTCGATCAGGCGGGCTATCGCAACGATCAGAACCTGCTGATGGTCACCTCGACGGCGACCTTCTCGCCCTTCGCGCAGATCCAGGAGTACCTGTATCAGTGCAACCCCAAGACCACCGACACCTCGGCGAACCCGGTCTGCGCTGGCGCACTGGCTTGGCGGAACGAGGGCAAGCGCTTTGACTTCGGCGGGACCTCGACCCCGATGGACTACCCCGGCTTCGGCGCTGAGATGGCGGCCGATCCCGCCGTGGCGATGTGCTTCATGAAGCGTGCATGGAACTACGCCTACTCGCGCGACGACGTGGTGAACGAGCTCGCTCTGGTCCCCGATCACGTGGTGCAGGACCTGACCGACTACTTCGTTCAGAACAACTACAACTACAAGAAGGCGCTGCTCAAGCTCTACACCAGCGCCAACTTCATCCGGTTCTAACCCGCGCAGGAGGCTGACCATGTTCAAGAAAGTTTTCCTTCTTGGCGCCGCCGCACTGCTCGGGCAGGCCGCCTGTCTTGGCACTTACGATAAGAACGTTCCGTCGAGCGTTGTCGACAACGACAAGGTCTCGTCGGAGCAGCCGGCAGTTCGTCCGGTGTCCCCCGAAGACAACACCAGCCTGTGGATGCAGTACGGTGACCCGGCGGTGCTCGCCGCTCGCGCAAGCGAAGAGGGCCCCCTCGACGTCTCCAGCCGCATGCACGGCTGCCACAAGTTCAAGTTCCACACCCTGGGCCAGGTCATGGCCGACCTTGGTGTGAACATGACGGCGCCGACCGGCTCGGCATCGGGCGTGACGACGATGGTGCCGCTTGAGCTCGCGCTCAAGGGCGTGACCGACCCAACCACTGTCTGCAACAACATCATCTCGACCAACTCCACGGTCGCGATGGATCAGGCGGCGAAGATCGCGCAGCCGGCGCGCTATCTGTACTGCGCGTCGCGTCTGACCCTGGGCATGCCGCCGTACGCGGCCCGCTTGGCGGAGTCGACGGTGCTCACCACCGCTGGCGCCACCAAGGAGTTCGACACGCTGGCCGCCGCGGCGATCGAGATTGCCAACAGCAACCTCGCCAACGCCACGCGCTGCAAGGACTCTGCGGGAACCAAGGCCGTGCTCTTTGACACCGTGGGCTCGACGGTCACGTGCAACGCCAACGGCGTGGCCTGCCTTCAGGGCTACATGCCCTCGAACGAGCAGCTCAACCTGTGCAACCGCCTGCTGACCAGCGGCGAAGCCAGCAACGCGACCACGGTACTCGGGGTCAGCATCCCCGCGATCTCGGCGGTCGATGCGGGCAAGCGCCTGGCGACTGCGGCCGTTCTGGCCAATGCCCTCTTGTGTGAGTAGGACGCAACCGGAGCTTAGGAAAAAGGAGTCTAACGATGTCTAAGAATGATCTTCGGGGAGCGTCGCGACGGCAGTTCTTGCGCGGCGCCGCTGCCATGGGTGCTGCGCTTGGTTGGGGACCTGCGCGCCTCTTGGACTTTATCGAGCGTGGCGGTGGCACCGCGGCCGCTGACTGCACGACCAAGGGCGTCCAGAACCTCGTCGTATTCGTCGGCTCGGGCGGCGCGCACGGCTATGTCCACTTTCTCTTCCCGCACCCGGATACCTTCACGGATCCGTCGCGGTACATCGAAGATGCAACGACGGGCACCAGCCGCGCCGCGGTGCACTTCCTGCAGAACAACGCCAACGGCGGCATGATCAGCAAGCCGCAGTACTTCCCGGGCTCGACCTGGAACAGCATCCCGCTGGCCAACCGCTGGAAGCGCTACTACGGCGTCGACAACCAGGCCTTCGGTGGCGTGCGCTCGATCGACTCGACCTCGCGCGCGGCCGACCAGAAGTTCTACGGCCAGGACAGCGTGCCGAGCAACACCACCATGGGTCCCGACAAGAAGTTCGTGGTCGTGACCCCGCACACGCCGTGGATTGAGAAGTACGGCCTCAAGAAGGCGATCACCGCTATCGATGGTGCCGGTATCAACCCGTTCCACATCGAAGGCGCGCACAGCTCGTACGTCAACACCGCCAAGAGCCTGACGATGATGGCCGCGGCGGCGACCATCCAGCTGACCCGCCCTGCCATCACTCCGGTCATCCTGGTCGGCGCGATGGAAAAGGTCGGCGGCGGCGGCGACTCCCGGTCGTTCTACCTCCCCGGCGCCAACCCCGGCGCCCCCGAGCCCGCCATCGTGTCGAGCTCGACGGCCATGGTCGACTTGTTCAACAGCAACGCCACGCTCGCGGCGGGCGTGCTGTCGAATCCGAAGAACGCGGTTATCTATGAGGCCTACGTCAAGGGGCTCATCGGGAGCAGCAAGACGGCGGATGTGCCGACGTTCACCCGTGGCTATCGCACGGGCAAGGTGGCGGCCAACCTGGTCGGCCTGAACCTGGCGGATCAGCTGAAGGCGACCGACGCCGATCGCGTGCGCTATGGCTTCACCTCAAACGTGCCGCCCAAGGCTGCTGAGCTTCGCGACCGCATGATCGTGGCGGCCAAGGCGCTCAAGCTGGGCCTGACCTCGCAGGTCTGCATGAAGTACTTCAGCGATGACCCGCACGGCATCTTCAGCTCGGGCGGCGTCGATGACGGTACGGGCACTGGCAACGGCCTGAACTCGTCGGACATCGGCGAGCTGTTCTCGCGCTTGCTGAACGCCTTCATGGACGACCTGATGTCGGCTCCCGATCCGTTCTGCCCGGGCATCAAGCTGGGCGACAACACGGTCATCGCCTTCATCGGCGATACGCCGCGTACCATGACCCTGCGCGACAACTGGAACGACCCGACGGTCGGCGGCCAGAACCGCACCTGGATCATGTCGAACGGCATCCTCAAGACCGGCTTCTTCGGTGGTGACCGCAAGCGCAACCCGACCGAGGGCGGCGCAACCAACGACCACTTGGCGCAGGGCCCCGGCGAAGGCTGCCTGTGGGACTTCAAGACTGGCGACGGTCTACTGTTCGACTCGTCGGCGGGTCTGTCCGGTACCGGCGTCACCACGGGTACGGTGGGCAAGGACGGTCAGGTGATGCGTCGTCAGGCGGGCGAGGCCGCAATGGCTGCCATCCTGTACGCCATCACGCGCGGCGATATCCGTCGCGTCAACGACTTCTACAGCGGACCGGACTTCCCGGCGCTGCAAGTCCCCGTCCTGCTCTAGCCCATCTTCGGGCTCGCCCCGCAGCCCTGCCGCCCGCGTCCCGCCTGAGTCCCTTCAGCGCGGGCGCGCGGCCAGCCGCACATCCAGCCACGCCGCAATCGCCAGCACTACTCCCCGGGCAATAAACCGCGCCTCGGGAGGCACGGCCAGAAGCGACAAGCCGTTGAGCAGCGTCGCCATGATCAGACTGCCAAGCAGCACACCCGGCACCGTCCCACGACCGCCGCGCAGGCTGGCCCCGCCGATGACGCAGGCCGCCACGGCGTCTAGCTCCATCAGCTCACCAACAGTCGTCGTCGAGGCACCGGCGTAAGCAGTCTGCAGAAAGCCGGTCAGGGCGACGATGCCACCAAGCGCGGTGAAGGCGCCCACCACGACGCGTCGCACCGGCACCCCCGACAGCACGGCGGCTTCTTCGTTGCCACCAATGGCGTACAGGTAGCGACCAAAGCGGCTGTGCTGCAACAACACATGCACCGCGCCAGCCAGAAGACCCAGCAGAATCGCGGGCAGCGGTAGGCCGCGGAATTCGCCGCACAAAAGAACCAGCAAGAACAGCGCCTGAGCGGCGATAAACCACAGCAGGAAGCGCAGCTCACCATCGCTGTCCAGGCCGGCTGCGCGATCGGCGCGATGCGCCCGCAGGCTGAAGAGGCCCAGCCCACCGGAGAGTAGCGCCGCCAGCCCCAGGCTTGGGCCCCGCGGCAGATAGTAGGTCGTGAGCAGACTAAAAAGGTTCTCTCCACCACCCGCGACAATCGGCACGGTGGTGCTCGAAATGATCAGCCAGAACAGCCCTTTTCCGACGAGAAGCCCGCCCAGCGTGATGATGAAGGCGGGGATGCCCTGGCCGATGATCAGCGCGCCCTGGGCTCGCCACAAAAGAAGCGCGATGCCCAAGCTCACAAGCAGTGCCAGCGGCGCCGGCAGCGAGAAGCGCATGACCAACACCGCGGCGATGCCACCGATGAGACCGACGCCTGAGCCCGCCGACAGATCGACGTGTCCGGGCAAGAGCACGAGCAGCATCCCCAGCGCCAGCACGCTGGTGATGGCGAACTCGATGATCAGCATGCTGAGGTTTCTGGCCGTCAGAAACTGTGGCGCCAGAACGGCGAACACCGCCCCCAAAAAGACCAGCACGGCGGCCAGCGCCACCGACATCGACACGTCACGCCAGGGCAGGCGATTCATCGGGGGGACTCCAGGACAGGAGACGAGTTTTCGCTCGCGGAGTGGGTGGTCGCTCGGCTCGCCTGCGGGGACTTTGCCGACCGCACCGCCGCCCCCAGCGCCGCCGTCAGCAGATCTTCCGCCGTCGCCTGCGGGCCCGAGAATTCCCCGGCCAGGCGGCCATCCGCCAGCACCAAGATGCGGTCGCACAGCCCAAGAAGCTCGGGGAGCTCGGACGAAACCAAGAGCACACCCAGGCCGGCCTGACAGAGCTCGCTGATCAGCTCGTACAGATCCTGCTTGGCGCCGATGTCGACACCGCGGGTCGGCTCGTCGAGCAGCAGCAGCCGCGGCCCCGCCAAGAGCGCCTTGCCAAGCACGATCTTCTGCTGGTTGCCTCCCGACAGAGCACGCGCCAAGAGCGCGAGCAGGCGATCGTTTACCGTCGTCGCCGCCGCCGAGCGCAGGCGCACCCGCCCCGCCATCTGCAGGTTGCGCTGGCGCTCCTTACGCTGATCGATGAGGCCCACCAGGCGGGCCAGCCCCAGCCCGGTCGGGACTAGCTGATCCAGCGACGACAGCGAGAGGTTGTCGCTGACCGTCGCATCCATGCACAAGCCATCGCGTCTGCGCTCTTCGCTAAGCAGGACGACCCCCTGCCGCAGCGCCTCCTGCGGCGTCTGCGGCGCAAAGGACTGGCCGCTCAAGAGAACCTCGCCGGACCGTCGCACACCCCAGGCGCCAAACAGATGGCGTAGAAGCTCGCTGCGACCGCTGCCCAGCAGGCCACCGATGCCGACGATCTCGCCGGCCCGCACGGTGAACGAGACCTCGCTCAGGCGCGCCGACTGCCGCGCGGCCGCTGCACAGGACAGGCCCTTTACCGAAAACAGCGGGGGGACCGGCGGGGCCGAGCCAGGGCTGGCCGGCGTCGCGGTCGGGGGGATCTGGCCGCGACCGGGGCGCGTCGGAAACAGCGTCTCGACGGTGCGGCCACACATGGCGCTGATCACCTGGGCCGGCGAAAGCTCGGCGGTATTCCGCGACAGCACGCTCTGGCCATCGCGCAGCACGGTGATGCGATCGGCCAGCGCGAAGACCTCATCCAGCTTGTGCGAGATGTAGACACAGGCCGTGCCGCGCCCGCGCAGCTCGCGCAAGAGGTCGAGCAGCACCACGCACTCACGATCACTGAGCGCTGCGGTCGGCTCGTCAAGCACCAGGATGTGCGAGCGGCGGGCCAGCGCCTTTCCAATCTCGACGAGCTGCTTCTGCCCCACCCCCAGCTCGTGCACCGGTGAGCGCGGATCGAGCGCAATGCCGAACGCCGAAAGGAGCCGCGCCGATTCCTGCTCCATGCGGACGTGATCGATGAACAGGCCACGCATCGGCTCGTGCCCTAAAAAGATGTTCTCAGCGACGGTAAGCTGGTTGCACAGAGCCAGCTCTTGATAGATGACGGCAAGCCCCGAACCTGCGGCATCGGCGTAGGACGAGAAGGCCACCTCGCGGCCAGAGAGCTGATACTCCCCCTCGTAACTACCGGCGGGGTGGATGCCCGACAGAATTTTGATCAGCGTCGATTTGCCGGCTCCGTTTTCGCCGCACAGCGCGTGGATCTCACCGGCTCGCAGAGAGAAATCGACCCCCGAAAGCGCGACCACTCCGCCGAAGCGCTTGCGGATGTTGCGCAGGCGGAGGAGCTCAGACATGCGGTAGTCCTGCGACCTTAACGAGCGCCCGGCGGAGGGGCGGCGTTGCCCGAGGCGATGGCGGCGGCGCTGTGGAAGCCATCCTTGACCACCGTGTCCTGGATGTTCCCGGCATCAACGGCCACGACATCGATGAGGAACGCGGGCACGCGACGGCGCCCGTTGTCGACCTCGGCGTTAGCGATGATCGGTTGGCCGCTGGCCATGGCGTAGGCGACTTCGGCCGCCCGTCCGGCCAGGCGCGACAGCGGCTTGTAAACAGTCATGGTCTGGGTGCCGGCCACGATGCGCTGACAGGCCGAGAGCTCGGCATCCTGGCCGGTGATGACGATCTTCGGCTTGCCCTCGGCGGCGGGGCCGACCTGGCCTTCTTCAAGCAGGGCCTGCACGCTGCCCAGCGCCGTGCCGTCGTTCGGCGCCAGAATGCCGGTGATGATCGGCATGGCCATGGCCATCATCGCCACCCGCGACAGCGCCGCGTTGACGATGCGCTTGGCGTTTTCGGGCTTCCAGTCGTCCACCCAGTCTTCGTGCGTGACGATGATGTCGCCGGTATCGATCAGCGGCTTTAACACCTCGTCCTGCCCTTGCTTGAGCAGGTGGGCGTTGTGATCGGTCTTGGCGCCGTGCAGGCGCACGATGCGACCGCGCCGCGGCGTGGGCAGGTGATCGATCAAGTAGCGGGCCTGCAGCGCACCGACCTTGACGGCATCGAAGGTGATGTAGAAATCGAGATCGCTGTCGGGGATCAGCCGATCGTAAGCGATGACTGGAATACGCGCGGCGTGCGCCAGCGTCACGGCTTTCGCCATCGCAGCGCCGTTGTGCGGCACCACCACCAGCACGTTGACGCGGCTAGTGATCAGCGACTCGACATCGCGGATCTGCTGCGTGTCGTTGCTGTTGGCAGCCAAGTCGATGACCTCGGCCCCCAGCGCCTGCGCGCGGGCGATGAACGCGGCGCGATCGCGCTGCCAGCGCTCTTCCTTCAGCGTATCGAACGACAGACCGATCCGCGGCCGCACCCGGGCAGTCCCGGCCGGGCCGGAATCACCGCCCCCGCCTCGATGGCTGAGCAGGAGACCAATCAGCACGCTGAGTACCAGCGAGACCACGACCAGGAGCGATCGTGCGCGCGCATCGTTGGGGGCAGTCATGTTGGCTGGGGCCCTGAGCCAGGAAGAAAGCGCGCGGCGGAGTCGGCCTCGCGCAGCAGCCGGCGATGGGCCAGCCCGACGACGACCGGCCCGATGGTCAGCAGCGCCGCCGCCCCCACGAGCACCGGTGCCCAGGGAGCCCGTGCGATGAGACCCGGGGCCGCAAACGCGGTGGCGATGACGCAGAACATGAACAGCACCGGCGCGATCGCCACAAGTGGCAGCAGGGCTCGGCGATAGGCGCGACGGGTCAGCTTGCGGTCACGGTTCTGACAGCTCGGACAGCGCAGCAGGCCCAGGCTGCGCTGCGCTTTTTTCTCCAGCGCCACTTCCGCCGCGCGAAACGCCTGCTCGGCGAGCAAGCGACTATTGCCGGGAATCGGCTCCGGCTCGGCGATGGCGTCGGGATCGTTGTATTCCACGCTGCCGCGATAGCCGCAGGTAGAGCAGAGATAGTCGCAGCGCAGCTTGCTCGGCAGGTTGATGTGCATGGAACGATGTGCGGCCCTAGGTCTGCGCCGCCGATGATGAGCCGGCCGGAGCGGGGCCGGTGCTCACCGCCACGCCCGACACCCGCAGATATTCCAGCGAAGCCCACTCGCCTTCGGTGGCTCGCGTCGTCTCGACCAACCCCTGGGCCAAGAACGCGGCTTGCACGGTCTGCACTTCGGCTTCCAGGATGCCGGCGACAATCAGCACACCGCCCAGATCGACGTGCGCCGCAAGCTCGGTGGCAAGCTCGATCAGCGTCGGTCCGGTCAGGTTGGCCAGCACGACGGCAAAGCGCCCGGGAACCTGTGCCAGCGGAGTCGTGTCGCAGCGCAACCGACTCTCCACCTGATTGCGCACGGCGTTCTCTAGCGTGACCTCGATGGCTTCCGGATCGACATCGATGGCGACCGCCGCGACCTCGGGAAACAGGCGCAGCGCGGTGATCGCCAGCACACCCGAGCCGCAGCCGACATCGAAGATCTGCGGACTCGGCGGGCTGCTGGGCTCGGGCGCAATCGGCGTGGCGACGGACAGGTGCAGCGCTCGGGACGCCGGACGGACGTTTAGGCGATCGGCGAGACGCGAAAACAGCCCCACGCGATAGCGAAAACGGCTGAGCAGGCGCTCCAGCAGCAGCATGCACAACCGCGTGCTCTCATGGCCACCGGTCCCGAAGGCCCGTCCCGGCTCTAGGTGCAGCGTGATCTCGTCGTCGGCGGGCTCGTGGGCGGCGACCTCCCAGCTGGGCACGATGGCCAGCCGGCCGATGCGGCGCGTCGTGAAGAATTTCTTCCAGACATCGCGCCACTCGTCTTCATCGCGATCGCGGACGTCGATCTCGGCCTGCGGCACGACCTTGCGTACCGCCTCGACAAGCGGCGGGATCTGTCCGCGCTCCTCATCGGCCAGGTACAGGAAGTAGCGCGTCCGGCCCTCTGGTGGCGGATCCAGCGTCGAGGCATCCGCCTCTTGAAAGCTGAGCTGACGCTTGAGCAGCAGCGTGTGCACCGCCGCTTTCTCTTCGCTTGCTAGCTCGATCTTGATCTCGCAGTACCGCATCGTGCGCTCCGCCCGCGGCGCCTGGCGCCGACCGCAGCGTCATATCTAAGCCCGCCCCGTCGAGTCAACCTTTCCCTGACGCCGCCGAGCCAACCGGCAGACATTTTTCTCGTCGCTCCCGGGCAGACTGCGGAAGCGTCTTGGGGGGGCGGCGATGAGGTTTGACAGCCGGCGGCAAGCTCTGCAAAGTACGGCGCCATGCTGAATGGCAAGAAGATCACGGTCGTTATGCCGGCCTACAACGCCGCCTCGACCCTGCAGCGGACCTTGGATGAGATCGATCGCACGGTGGTCGATGACATCATCCTCGTCGATGACTGCAGCACCGACGACACGGCGCAGGTCGCGCGCCGGCTGGGGCTGCGCACGCTCGTCCACGCGAAGAACCGCGGCTACGGCGGCAACCAGAAGACCTGCTACACCGAAGCGCTGCGCATCAACTCCGACGTGGTGGTCATGCTGCACCCCGACTACCAGTACACGCCGAAGCTCCTCACGGCGATGGCATCGCTGATTGCCGTCGGTCAGTTCGACGTCGTGCTCGGCTCGCGAATTCTCTCAGGCGGGGCGCTGTCCGGTGGCATGCCGCTTTACAAGTACGTCGCCAACCGCGCGCTCACCGCCTTCGAAAACGCCGTCACCGGGGCCAAGCTGTCGGAGTATCACACCGGCTATCGTGCCTTTTCAGCCGAGGTCCTGCGCAGCCTGCCACTTGAAGAGAACAGCGACGACTTCGTGTTCGATGGTCAGATGCTGGCCCAGTGCATCTACTTCGGCTATCGCATCGGCGAGATCTCGTGTCCGACGCGCTATGAAGCCGACTCGTCGTCGATCAACTTCCAGCGCAGCGTGGTCTACGGGCTGGGTGTGGTGAACACGACGCTGCAGTTCCGCGCCACCAAGCTCGGCCTCATCCGCCCCAGCATCTTCAACCCCGAAGGCAAGAAGCTTCCCCCCGCCGGAAACGCCTAAAGGCGCCTACCCGTTCCTCCGGCCAGACCGCCGGCTTTCACCGAGGGCGTACGAGGGGTTTCACCCCCGGCTCAGCGCCGACGGCTCATTCCCAGCACTAGACGCAGTAGGAGCAGCAGCACGACCGCGCCAACCACGGCAACGGCGATGGTTCCAGGAATGCCCTTGAGCGGCATGCGCAGGCCAAGCCAGGCAAAGAGCCGGCCGCCCAGAAACGCGCCGATGATGCCGACGACGATGTCGCCGAGGACGCTGCGGCTGCCACCCACGATGAGAGAGGCCAGCCAGCCAGCCACCAGGCCCACGACGATCCAGATCAAAAGAGCTTCCACGGTCATGTCTCTCTCCTCCTCGGGCTCGGTATCCGGCCAGCACCGGATGATTAAATGTGATCTGAATTACGTTTTTATATTCATTTAAGCGACCTCCCTGCTAGCCTGCAAGAGGGGGCCCGGTATGACTTTCGGCATCTGTGCCACGTGGCCTCCACAAGGGGGGCTCATGACACTGCTGATCGCGGTCACGCTGCTGACCGGCATCCAGACCGGCAATGCTTCGCGTTATGGCTACGTCGGTGACACTATGGATCAAGTCGGTTCATTTGCCTGCCAGCGCCGGCTGGAGATGCGCTACGGCAGCCGCGGCTTTCGCGAGCTACGTAGCCGCGGAGTCGCCCACCGAACCCTGCCCTGCGGCACCCGCATCGGGGTCTGTCTGGCCCGCACAGAAACATGTATTACTGCTTACGTTGTCGATCGCGGTCCGTGGGGAACTCTGAACCGCAAGGGCGAGTGGCACCAGCGCACCGGACGCCTCTTGCCCGGGGAGCACTACCGCGGCGAGCTGGATCTTTTGCCCGGCGTGTTTACGCGGCTTGGCCTGGTAGGGATCGAAAAGGTCCTGTTCTGGCCCATGCCCGAGAGCCCAAATCCGCCCGCGCTGTCCACCATCCGCCCACACGCCAGCTAGCCGCTTCTGACAAGCACCGGGGCAGGCGCCCAGACGCCGCGCTCGACCCCGCAGCGAAAGCCCAATGCCCTAAAATTGAGGCCATGGTGCCTGACGCCATGACCCTTACGACGGTGCGCCTGACCAGCCCCGAGTTCATCGCCGATCCCTACCCGACCTATGCCTGGTTGCGCCAGCACGCCCCGGTCTACTTCAGCGAGGACTGGCAGGGCTTTGCCGTCACGCGTTATGCCGACGTCCTTGCGGGTCTGCGCGATCCGCGGCTGTCGGCGCAGCGCGTTCCCTCGGGCGCAAGCCAAAGTTCGCAGGCGATGCGCGAGCGGCTGGAGCCAAGCCTGCGCTTCTTTGCCCGCTGGGCGCTGTTCGCCGATCCGCCGGAGCACACCCGGCTGCGCGGCCTGCTCAATCGCGCCTTCTTGCCCAAGCTAATCGAGGCGATGCGACCACGCCTGCAGGAGCTCGTCGACGATCTCCTGTCTGGGCTGCTGGCCTCCCGCCCGGCTGCGGATGGCCAGACGGAGGCTCGGGCTCCACGCGACCTCGACGCCATCGCGGGGCTGGCGGCGCCGCTGCCGATGCTGGTGATCGGCGAGATCCTGGGCCTGCCGCAAAAGGACTGGCCGGCGCTCAAGCCCTGGTCGAACGCGCTGGCGGCGTTTCTGGGCGCGCGACAGAAGCAGCCCGCCGTCTTGGAAGGGCTCTGCGATGCGATCAACGAGCTCGATCGCTACTTTCGCGCCCACATCCGCGCCCGCCGGCAGGCCCCCGTGCGCGAGGATCTGCTGCAGGCGCTGCTGTCGGCCGAGGAACAGGGCGGCCTGCTCAGCGAAGACGAGCTGGTCGCCACCTGCGGCCTGGCGCTGTTCGCCGGCAACGAGACCACCGGCGATCTGATCGGCAGCGCGATCTGGCTTCTGACCCAGCATCCGACCGTGCAGGCGACCCTGCGACAGCGACCCGATTCCATCCCCGCTTTCGTCGAAGAAGCGCTGCGCTTGGAGAGCCCCGTGCAGCGCACCGGGCGTGTGGCAGTGCAAGACTTCACCCTGCACGACACGCTGATCCGCAAAGGTCAGCGCGTGTGGCTGATGATCGGCTCGGCCAGTCGCGACGAGGCGCAGTTTCCCCACGCCGACACTCTTGATCTTGAGCGCAGTGACAATCGCCACCTGGCCTTTGGCTACGGCACTCACTTCTGCGTCGGCGCCGCCCTGGCGCGACTGGAAGCGCAGCTGGCGATCAGCAGCCTGCTGCGCGCCCTGCCGAGCTTCACCCTGGATCCGACGCAGGCGCCGCTGCGCATCGACAACCTCATGGTCCGCGGCTTCAAGCGCCTCCCGCTGCGGGTGACCGCCGACGACTCGCTGGCCGGCCGACTCGACGGTTAAGGTTCGGCCGCGCGGATCGACGGGGTCACGTGTAGTTGCGCGGCTGCGACGCGCCTAGGCGGGCCCACGCTGCACACCTGGGTAGGGCCAGGCCAAGGAGCCACCGCGACGGGGCCCGGCGGTAATAAGTCCGGCTGACCGGTCTTCCCCGCCGCGGGTCGCCGCGGACCTCCAGACCAAACAGCGACGCCATAGACCCAGCCAGCCGAGGGGGAGTATGTTGAAGCTGCGATGAGGTTTGTCTCAGAGGCTCCGCCGTGGTGGCAACGCACGACGGTCTATCAGATCTACCCGCGCTCGTTTTTCGATAAGAACGGCGACGGCATCGGCGATCTACCCGGCATCCTCGACAAGCTCGACTATCTGCGCGATCTCGGTGTCGAGACGCTGTGGCTGTCGCCGTTTTTCAAGAGCCCGCAGCGCGATGTTGGCTACGACATCAGCGACTACTACGACGTCGCGCCAGAGTACGGCACGCGCGACGATGTGCGGCGACTCCTCGATGCAGCGCACTCGCGCGGGCTGCGCGTCATCCTCGACATGGTCTTGAACCACACCTCGGATCAGCACCCGTGGTTCATCGAGTCCCGCGCTAGCCGCAACAACCCGCGACGCGACTTCTACATCTGGCGCAAGGGTCGGCGCAAAGGCGGGGGCGCACCCCCGAACAACTGGCGCTCGCTGGTCGGGCAACGCGGCTGGCACTACGACGCCACCACCGACGAGTGGTACTTCGCCAGCTTCCTGCCGTTTCAGCCCGACCTCAACTATCGCAACCCCGCGGTGCAGCAGGCCATGCTCGACATGGTGCGGCACTGGCTGGCGCAGGGCTTCGACGGTCTGCGACTGGATGTGTTTCACGCGCTGTTCAAAGACGCCGACTTCACCGATAACCCCATGTCGTCGCGCCTGCTGCCCAGCGAAGACAACCCCGACGGTTTCTTGCAAGCCTTCAGCAACACCCTGCACCACCCCGACACGCTGGTGTTTGCCCGCAAGCTGCGTCAGGTGGTCGATGAATTCAAGTCGCCGACCCGCTTCTTGGTGGGCGAGGTCTTCGGCCCGGCCGATACCCTGCGGCGCTATTCCGAAGGCGGCGATGGCCTGCACACCGTCTTCCTGTTCAAAGCGATGCGCACTGAGCTGACCGCCCCAGCTTTCCGCGCGCTGATCAGCGAGTTCGAGAGCGAGTTTCCCGCCCCCCTGTTTCCCACCTACGTCTTCGGCAACCACGACCGCCCGCGTCGCGGCGAGCGCCTGGGCTATCACTTGGGACGCGAGAAGCTTTTGACCGCGCTGCAGTTTACCGTGCGCGGCCTGCCGTTCATCTACTACGGCGAAGAGCTCGGCATGCGCAACGTCGACCTCGATGCCCGCGGGGCGATCGATCCCGTCGCGCATATCTATCGCTTCGTGCCAACGGCGCTGTCGCGCTGGCTGCGCAAGCGCGGCGTGCTCATCAATCGCGATGAAGCGCGCACGCCGATGCAGTGGTCCGATGCCGAACACGCCGGCTTCTGTCCGAAAGATGCCAAGCCCTGGCTGCCCGTCGATCCGGAGTACCGAAAAGCCACCGCCGCCGCCGCGCAGGCCGATCCCGAGTCGCTGTGGAACTGCTATCGCCGCATCCTCAAGCTGCGCCGGGAAGAGCCAGCGCTGAGCAGTGGGACGCTACTTCTACACTCGGGCCACAAGCTGCCGCCGACCGTCCTGGCCTACCGCCGCACCGACGGCGATAGCTGGTTTGAAGTCGTGGCCAACTTTGGCGAACAAGAGCAGCCGGTCAACGTCCCGGGCGAACGACCCACGGTGATGTTTTCCACCTACGCCGAGCCGTCACCGATCTATGGCCGCCACTACGTGCTGCGTCCCTTCGAGGTCATCGTCGCCCAGGTGCTCGCGGACTCGCGACTCAGCCCCGGTCCGCAGAGTGGATCGATTCCGCGCCGGCGCGATGCCTAAGCTGCGCCGCGTTGCCCGCCGACCGCGCGCCAGATCGCTGCGGGCCAAGCTTGGCGGCTGGCTGATCATCCTTTTTCTGGGCTGGCTCTTGCCGCGACTGGCGCAGGCGCAGTCCACGCCCGAGGACGCCGTCTATGGTCTGCTTGCGGTCGGTCTGCCCGTCGCCGATGGCGTGGTCTTCGTTGGCGGCGTGACCTCAGCACTCAGCGGCACGATTGCGCTTCGTGAAGGGCGGGAAAGTCCGGGCTGGCGCGTCGCGAACCTCAGCTTCGCCGGGCTGAACGCCGGATCGACCCTGGGCTACGCCGTGGCGATGAGCGCGGTGCGCGGCATCTGGCCGTATCTGCTGTGGCCGTTTCTCGCCCACACCGGCTTGTCGATTGCGAACCTCGTCATCGGCATCAAGCTGGGCCGCCTGCCGAAGTCGCCGCCGCCGCTCGCCGGGCGCCTTCACTTGCAGCTAACCCCCGTGCTGCAGGCCGCGCCGAACGCGCCATTTACCGTCGGTGCAACCGCTACGCTGACCCTGCGGTAGTGGCACCACTCGCTACATGCGCTGCACGGCGTAGACGCCCTGGATCTTCTGCAGCGCGCGCATCAGCTTCTGCAGCTGATCGACGTCCATGATGCTGACCTTAAACGTGTTCACGGCCCGCCCTTCCTCGCCGGCGCGACAGGTGGCTTGCGAGATGTTGATGCCGTGCTCGTTGAAGGTCTGCGACATGGTGGCCAGCAGGCCCGGCTTGTCGGCGCACACCACCTGCACCGAGACCGGCCGCGCCGTCTTGTGATCGCTGTCCCACTCGATCTCGATGCGGCGCTCTTCCGGCTGCTCCAGCGCCGTCGAGCAGCTCCGCGCGTGCACCGTGACGCCGCGCCCGCGCGTGATGACGCCGATCACCGGATCACCGGCTACCGGCGAGCAGCACTTGGCGAAGCGCACCAGCACATCATCCTCGCCCGCCACTTTGATGCCCGGCGACTTCATGCCCGGCGTGCGGCGGGCCAGCGGTGAAGCCGGACGACTGTGCGGCGCCTCGGGCTCCGACGCTGGGCGGCGATGCTCTTCTGGCAGCAAGAGCTCGACGACATCGGCCGGCAGGATGCGGCCATAGCCGACATTGAGCAGCAGCTCTTCCAGCTTATTTACGCGCAGCTCATTGGCCGCGTGCACCAAGTCGCCCGAGCGCTCGACCTTGCTATACGACAGGTCGTGCTTGCGCATCTCGCGCTCTAGCAGATCGCGCCCCAGCGTCTTGGCCTTCTCGCGCTGCTCGGCGCGCAGCGCGTTGCGAATCTTGGCCTGCGCCGACGAGGTCTTGATGAACTTCAGCCAGTCTTTGTTCGGCTTCTGCGTCGGACTGGTCAGGATCTCGACGGTGTCACCGTTCCGCAGCTTGTAGCGCAGCGGCACGATCAGCCCATTGACCCGCGCCCCCGAGCAGTGATTGCCGACCTGCGTGTGCACCAGATACGCGAAGTCGACCGGCGTCGCCCCAGCCGGCATGGCCTTGACGTCGCCCTTGGGCGTAAAGACGTACACCTCATCGGTGAACAGATCGACCTTGACCGCCTCGATGAACTCGCTGGGATCGGTCAGCGTCTTCTGCCACTCCATCAGCTGACGCAGCCACGAGAACTTCTGCTCGTCAGTGGTGGCATCGGGCCGAGCGTCTTTGCCCTCTTTGTAGCGCCAGTGCGCTGCCACGCCTTCTTCGGCGACGCTGTGCATCTCTTCGGTGCGGATCTGGATCTCGATACGCTCGGCCTTGGGCCCGATGACCGTCGTGTGCAGCGACTGGTACATGTTGGGCTTGGGCAGGGCGATAAAGTCTTTGAAGCGCAGCGGCACCGGTGTCCACTTGGTGTGGACGACGCCCAGCGTGGCGTAGCAGTCGCGCAGCGACTTGACGATGACGCGAAAGGCGATGAGGTCGTAAAGCTGTTCCAGCTCGCAGCCGGTCTTCACCGTCTTTTGATAGATCGACCACAGGTGCTTGGGGCGCCCACTGACGCGACCGTCAATCTCGTTTCTGCGTAGCTCGTCCTGCAGGATCGCCAGCACCTCGTCGATGTACTGCTGTCGCCCCGAGAAATAGGTCGAGATCTTGTCGGCGACCTCGGCGTAGTCCTTGGGATACAGGTACTTAAACGACAGATCTTCGAGCTCCAGCTTGATCCACTGGATACCCAGGCGATTGGCGAGCGGCGCGTAGATCTCGATGGTCTCGCGCGCGATGCGCTCCTGCTTGTCGGGCGGCATCGAGCCGAGGGTCCGCATGTTGTCGATGCGGTCGGCCAGCTTGATCAGGATGACGCGGATATCGCGCGCCATCGCCAGCAGCATCTTGCGGAAGTTTTCCGCCTGCTTCTCTTCCTTGGTGTGCCAGGGCACCTTGCCCAGCTTGGTCACACCGTCGACGAGGAACGCCACCTCGGGACCAAACAGCTTCGAGATGTCTTCCACCGTCGCGCTGGTGTCTTCCACGCAGTCGTGCAAGAGCCCGGCGCAGATCGAGTCGGCATCTAGCTTCAGCTCACCAATGACGTGCGACACCGACAGCGGATGCGTGACATAAGGCTCGCCCGAGCGACGAAACTGTCCGGAGTGCGCCTTCTCAGCGAACAGATAGGCGCGACGGATGCGCTCTAGATCGGCACTCGGCTGGTAGCTCTTGACCAGCGCAAGCAGGTTCTCGACATCCCGCGGCGGGCTATGAGCCACCGTTGCCTCAGACGAACTCTCCGAGCCTTGGGCCACAGCCGGACCCGCTACTGCTGAACCAGACGCTGATGCAGACGATTCCACAAGGCGAATCTACGACGCTGCAACGCGTCAAGCAATCATTTCCCGAACCCGCGCGGGCGTTACACGTAGTCCTTGAAGTACTGCGTCTTCATCCGCTGGCAGTAGGCGACAAGTGGGTGCTTGCTCTGGATGTGCTGGCGCAAGCGGCCTTCGATCGGCGTCTCGGCCAGGGTCCAGACAAAGGGAAACACTGTGGCATCGATGGCATGCGGGGCATCGCCCAAGAAGTAGGGCTTGTCGCCCGCGAGATCGGCAAGCGAGTCGATGAGGCGGATGCCGATGTCCTCGACCTCGCGCATGCTGTGCCGGCCCATGCCCTGCGCCATCGCGACCTTGACCACCTGCTTGCGCACCAAGTTCGAGACGGTCGGCGCGACGAGACCCGGCACGCCGGCCTTCTTGATCACCGACGCAATCCCCGGACCGACCACCCGCCAGCCGTGATCATCAACCCAGCGCTGACACAGGATCACGAAGTACATGTGCTCTTCCAGCATCGACTGCACGGCGGTGCAGATGGCGCGCTCTTGCGCGGTCAGACCGGCATCCAGGTCGCGGTAGTTCTTGCGCAGGTACTCGACGATGAAGCTAGAGTCGGGGATCTTCTGCCCGCGATCTTCGATGTACGGCAGCTTGCCCTTGGGTGCCTTGCGCGCATCGCCCGGCAAGAGCTGATGCGGCACATCGATCATGCGTAGATAGGTCAGCACCTTGGTGACAAAGGGGCTGGCATCGGGCATGCCGAAGGTGGGACCGAATCCGTAAAGGAGAATAGGAGCTGTCGCGGCGGTGGAAGACATGGGCGCAGCGTGCCAAACCTGCCTCGGGTGGGCAATGGCCAAAGGCCGGGAGGTTTGTGGTATGAGGGCCCCCCATGGCCAGCACAGTCGAAGGCGCGCAGGTTCAGGAGTTCACGCACCTCCATCTCCACAGTCAGTACAGCCTGTTAGATGGAGCGATCCGCTTAAAAGATCTGTTCCCTCGGCTATCCGAGCTGTCGATGGACGCTGCGGCACTGACCGATCACGGCAACATGTTCGGCGCGGTCGACTTCTTCAAGAAGGCCAAGGGCGCCGGCAAAAAGCCCATCTTCGGCATCGAGACCTACGTCTGCGCCGATCACAAAGATCGTCAGAACCGCCGCAACTATCACCTGATCCTGCTGGCCAAAGACATGACGGGGTACAAGAACCTGCAGTACCTGTCGTCGATGGCCTTCTTGGAAGGCTTCTACTACCACCCGCGCATCGATAAGGCGCTGCTCAAAGAGCACAGCGAGGGCGTGATTGGGCTCTCGGCCTGCTTGGGCGGCGAGATCGCGCAGACGCTGCTGACGCATGGCTACGAGCAAGCCAAGGACATGGCCAAGGGCTATGCCTCGCTGTTCGCGCCCGGCGATTTTTATTTGGAGATCCAGCCGAACGGCCTCGCCGATCAGGACAAGATCAACGACGAGTGGCGCCGTATGTCGCGCGAGACCGGCATCCCGCTGGTCGCGACCGGCGACTGTCACTACATCCATGAGCGCGATGCCAAGGCGCAGGAAGTGCTCATGGCCATCCAGCAGGGCCGCACGCTGTCCGACGAAAAGCGCCTGCGCCACGAGGTCTCTTCCTACTACTTAAAGAGCGCCGCTGAGTTTAACCAGCACTTCCACGACATCCCGGAAGCGCTGGAAAACACGGTGCGCATCGCGCGCAGCTGCAATGTCGAGCTGAAGCTCGGCAAGCCGATGCTGCCGCGCTACCGCGTGCCCGAGGGCTTCGACATCCCGAGCTACTTCCGCAAGGTGTCGCAGGATGGGCTCGATCGGCGCTTTTCCGAGTTTGCCGACCTGGGCAAAAAGGTCGATCAGGATCTGTATCGCCAGCGCTTACAGCGCGAGCTTGACGTCATCGTGCAGATGGATTTCCCGGGCTACTTCCTCATCGTCTGGGACTTTATCAACTACGCCAAAGAGCACGGTATTCCCGTCGGACCGGGCCGCGGCTCGGGCGCTGGATCGCTGGTCGCGTACTCGCTGCGCATCACCGATCTTGATCCCATCCCGTACAACCTGCTGTTCGAGCGCTTCCTGAATCCGGAGCGCATCTCGATGCCCGACTTCGACATCGACTTCTGCATGAATCGACGCGATGGGGTCATCAAGTACGTCAGTGAAAAGTACGGCAAGACGCAGGTCGGTCAGATCATCACCTTCGGATCGCTGTCCGCGAAGTCGGCGATCAAAGACGTCGGGCGCGTGCTCGGCATGCCGTTTTCCGAGCTGAACGATCTGACCAAGAACCTGCCCGCGCTCGTCGAAGGCCATCCCGTGACGATGGACTGGGCGCTAGAGAACGAGCCGCGCTTCAAGCAGATCGCCGCCGAAAAGCCCGAGTTCCAAGAGCTGATCGACATCGCCACGGCGCTCGAAGGTCTGCATCGCAACGCCGGCATGCACGCCGCCGGCATCGTCATCGCCGATAGCCCGCTGTGGGATCACGTCCCCTGCTATCGCGGCCAAGACGGCGAGATCGTCACCCAGTTCGCCAAGGAAGAGGTCGAAGAGGCCGGCCTGGTGAAGTTCGACTTCCTGGGGCTCAAGACGCTGACCGTCATCGACATCGCGGTGCAGATGGTGCAGCGCGATCGTCCCGACTTCGACCTGCGCCGCATCCCGCTCGACGACGCCGGCGTCTATCGCATGATCAGCGAGGGCGACACCACCGGCGTGTTCCAGCTTGAATCGAGCGGCTTCAAAGAGCTGCTCAAGAAGCTCAAGCCCGACTGTTTTGAAGACATCATCGCCGCTGGCGCGCTGTATCGCCCGGGGCCGCTGGAAGGCGGCATGGTCGATGACTTCATCAACCGCAAGCACGGCCGCACCAAGATCACCTATCACCACCCGACGATGGAGCCGATCCTGCGCGAGACCTACGGCGTCATCGTCTATCAGGAACAGGTGATGCAGATCGCCCGCGCGCTTGCCGGCTACAGCCTCGGTGGCGCCGACCTCCTCCGCCGCGCCATGGGCAAAAAGAAAAAGGAGGTCATGGAGAAAGAGAAGGCCAAGTTCCTCGACGGCGCCAAGGTCACCGGCGTCGATCCCAAGATCGCCGATGAGGTCTTCGATCTGATGGCCGCCTTCGCGGGCTATGGCTTCAACAAGTCGCACTCCGCCGCCTACGGCCTGGTCACCTATCAGACCGCGTTCCTCAAGCGCCACTTCCCCGACGAGTTCTGGGCCGCCATCCTGACCTGCGATAAAGACGACACCGACAAGGTCGCGCGCTACGTTGCCGAGGTGCGGGCTGGTGGTGGCGTTGTCCTGCCGCCCGACATCAACCAGTCCGAGCTCGACTTCACCGTCGTCAAGCTGCAAGAGGAGCCTGCCCCCGAGGCCGCGACCACGGCCGCCACGGCGGGCCAGACCGCCGCCAAGACGACCGAAAAAGCCAAGGCCGCTCGTCCTGCAAAGAGCAGCAAAGGCGCCAAGGCCAGCCGATCCACCGACGGCATCGTGCGCAAGGGCATTCGCTTTGGTCTGTCGGCGATCAAGGGCGTCGGCGAGTCCGCGGTGCAGGCGATCTTGGAAGCGCGGGCCGAAAAAGGCGCGTTTCGATCGCTGTTCTCGCTGTGCGAGACCGTCGATGTTCGCCGCATCAACAAGAAGGTCCTAGAAGCACTGATCAAAGGCGGAGCGGTCGATGGCATCGTGCCGACCCGCGCCGCGGCCATGGCCGCCATCGACATGGCGGTCGAGCGCGCCCAGAAAGCGCAGCGCGAAAAAGAGAGCGGCCAGACATCGCTGTTTAGTCTGCTGTCGGGCGGCGGCAGCAGCAGCCCAGGCGGCGACGGTGCGGCCGGTCCACCCCCGCCCTATCCGCAGCTTCCGGAGTGGACCCCGCGCGAGAAGCTGGCCTTTGAAAAAGAGTCGCTGGGCTTCTACATCAGCGGCCATCCCATCGAGCGCTATGCTCCTGACCTGAACAAGGCCAAGGCGTTGCGCATCGAGCAGCTTCTGGATCCAGCGCAGGGCCTAAGCCCGCGCGAGCGTCCCGAGATCCAAGTCGGGGGCGTGGTCTCGGACTTCCGCGAGCGACCCCTCAAGAGCGGCAACGGCCGCATGGCCATCTTCCGCCTGGAAGATCAGAGCGGCAGCATCGAGGTGGTGTGCTTCAGCAAGGCCTACGCCGACTTCGAAGGTGCGCTGAAAAGCGGCGAGCCGCTTTTGGTCACCGCGACGCTGATCAGCGAGAGCGATCGCGATGGCAACCCCGACGGTGGCGAGGTCGCCGAGCAGCGCAAGCTGCACATGCGGGGGGCACAGCCGCTGTCGCAGCTACGGCGCGAAAAGACGCAGCGCGTGATCATCGATCTATCGGCCGATCACACCAGCAAGCCGCAGATCGAGGGGCTGCAGCGCGCGCTCAAGCAGTTCCATGGCCACGTGCCGGTGTCGCTGCGCATCATCCAGTCAGGTCGCTGGCGCGTCGAAGGTCGCCTGCCGCAGCACCTGGCCATCCTGCCCAGCGACGAGTGTCTGCAGGCCATCGAGACGCTGTGCGGCCGCAGCGCGATTCACTTGCGCTGAGCGTCTTCGATCACTGCGCCGCTTCCCCGCTGGGCTAGCGAGGTGGCCGGCTTATCCAGCAGCCCGGCGTGAGCGCCCAGTCCCTCGCGCAGTGCCTGCAGGTGTCCACCGGCGGCGAACCAGTCGTGCACTTCGGGATAGATGCGGCGCAGCGCTGCCGGGTCGGCCTTGTACAGCGCGAACGACTCGGCAAACGACTCTTCGATGTCGGTGCGGCCGTATTCCGTCGGGCCGCGGTCCGGGCCGCGCACTCGGCGATAGGTCGCATGCACCGGGCCATGGCTGCGATCGTAGTCGCGCTTGGTCTGCATGAACTGCGGCTCATAGCCATCGGACTCGGCGCGAATCTGAGCCAGCTTTTGCTTTAGCTCGTCGCGCTCCGCTCCCTGCAGACGATCGGCGGCAAGCAGCGCGTTCCAGCGCTCGACTAGCTCGTTGTGCTGACTGATCTGCTGGTTGCGCGTGCGATAGGCCTGGATGCGCGCGAAGTCGGCGAGCGCGTGACCCATCTCGTGCAACAGGCACATGGTGACGATGGGATAGGCCTGCCCCGGATCGCCGATGAACAGCGAGTTTTCGTGCTTCTCTTTGGTGTCGTAAAGAAAGATGCGGCGAGGCTGATCGTCGCCAGCATTGCCTTCGTAAAGACCCCAGACCTTGTCGGGGGGCAGGCTCTTGGTCGCGCGCTCGGCCCGCTGTTTGCGTACAAACGGCAGGCTCGAAAGCGTCGCCAGCTCAGCCGGTGCAAGCAGGCCTAGCGCTTGCTCTAGCGCGTAGAGCTCGATCGGCTGCCACTGCCGATCGTCGGCGGTCACCGCCCCGATGCCAAAGCGCGCCGACAGCGCCGCCGGCGTCGGCGCTCCGCCTTCCGGTAGCAGCGTCTTGCGCGCCGCCCCCATCTGAATGCGCACCCGGCCGTCGAGCTCTTGAATCGCCGTGACCGGCGTGTAGCCGTCAGCCTCGGTCTGCACGTACAGGTCGACTTCCAGACCCTTGAGCTTGGGATTGAGAATAAAGCGCGTCGCGAACAGCACCGGCAGCGGCAGCCAGTCGATGGTCGGCGGCGAGGTCTCGTCGTGCGGCACGATGCTCTGGCTCTTCCCACCGGGCAGCGAAAAGCTCAGCCCCTTGATCTTCTCGGCCCGGATCATGGCATCGAGATACACCACCATCTCACTGCGATCCGACTCTTGCAGCGTCGGCGCATCGAGATAAAAGCCGGAGTAGTAGGGGCGCGTAACCCCGCAGCCAGCCAGGGTCGCGGTCAAGGCCAGCATCGACAGCAGGCGACGCAGCGAGGGGCACAGCAGGGAGGGCGTGTGAGTCGGCGCGGTCATGGCAGATCGTCCAAATGGGGTGCACAGCAATACTGCGATCGGCGCCGCGACCTGACAGGCGATCGTATTTTTTCTGCCGGACGAAGACGACGCTGAAGACGAAGTGGGGGAAGCTCCGCGATTGCGCCCTAGCGCAGGCTCAGCGTGTGCAGCAGATGCGCAGTGAAGAAGGCGGCGAAGAGGTAGTACTTGATGCGGCCGAGGGCGTGCTGCGAGAGGTCGGTGACGCCGGACTCGCTGATGGCGAGGACGCGGACGTTGACGATAAGCACGGTGACGAGGCCAATGTAGTTAATCAGCATGAAGCGATCGGCAAAGGTCAGGTAGCCGATCGGCGGCATGGAAGAAGTCATATTGATGTGGAACAGCACGGCGCCGACCAGAGACGACGTCGTCAGGGTCAGGCGCGGCGTCGCTTTGTCTGCGCCCATAAGCAGGGCCAGAAAGCCAGACAGCGCGATGATCAGGGCCGGGGTCAGGTTCTTTAGGAAGGCGGAGAGTCGCGGGCGATGGGCGCCAATGCTGAAGGTGATGCGCGAGTAGCTCTGGCCGTACACGGCGTAGCTGTCGCGATCGACGCGCACCTGCCAGTTGGGATCAAGCTGCCAGCCGACGACGACGGCCGAGGGGTGGATGCCGGTCATGGGCAGGTCGGGCTCGTAGACAAGCTGGGTGTCCTGCAGCAGGCGGTCTTCGATGCTGATCGACAGGCGGTGGGCATCGAAGGGGAACCAGCGCAGATCGAACTGCGACATCAGCTCGCCGCGCAGGCGGTAGACCTTAAAGCGCGGATCGTCGTCGTTTTTTTCGGCGGTGACGCGGCCGTTTAAGACGTCGAAGTTGCCTGGGTTGCAGTCGCTGTCGCAGCGAAACGAGACGTACAGATCCATGGCGTAGGTGCCGGCGCCGATATCCAGCTTGCCGACGTTAAGCAGGTACACGCCCACTCGAATCACCGTCGGTGCACGCGGTGCGGCAGGCGGAGCCGCAGCCACTGACGGAGGCGCCACAGCCGCTGCCGCCGGCGCGGACGGTTTCGGCGAGCCTACCGCTGGAGGAGCATTCGCCCCGTCGGAAACCAGCAGGGGCGCAGGTTGCAGGAGGGCCTGCGCCAAGCCCGGTAGCAGACACAAAAGGCAGAGTCCAACGAGCAGAAACAGGCTGGCGCGTACCGCCCGCCTCAGGTACCGACCGCGCATGCGAGAATTCCCCCTTGTCCGACGGGGCTCCACGCTGAGGAGCACACCGCGAGGCCGATCTTATCGCAAGCGACCTTGGGTCGTCTGTCAGACGGCAGGGACGGACGGGACGCCGTCGCCAAGCGCGGTCGCCGGATGCCGGCGATCGAG
Organism: uncultured Myxococcales bacterium; assembly: GCA_937952145.1. Classification (GTDB taxonomy): domain Bacteria; phylum Myxococcota_A; class Polyangia; order Palsa-1104; family JAEUJZ01; genus JAEUJZ01. Next base: position 22,391 of record CALFYE010000456.1, on the reverse strand, counting down.
GTACAAGGCGACCTTGAGGCCGCCGTTTCGCAGCGGGATGGAAAGCGGCTGCCGTAGCGCCAAGCGCGCCAGCGCCGGCTGCGAGGTGAGCACGGCCAAGCGCCAGCCGGGCCCGCTGCGCGCAAGTCGCGCCAGCTTGCGGTAGAGCGCGCCTAACTCGCGATCGCCGAGCCGACGACCGTACGGGGGATTGGTCAGGACCAGACCGCCGCCGGCCGGCGCAGGAGGCAGGCGCAGCGCTCCGACATCGGCGACGGCAAAGTCGATTAGATCGGCGACGCCGGCTCGCTCGGCATTGCGACGGGCCAGGGAAAGCACGCTGGGATCGCAGTCACTGCCGCGCAGCGGGGCCTGGGCGCGCACCGTCGCTGCATCGAGTTCATTGGCCTGCAGCCCGGCCAAAAGCTCTGCGAAGTGGGTCGGCTGGTAGCTGGGCCAGCGTTGAAAGGCAAACGCGCGCTGCAGCGCGGGAGCCCGTCTTCGCGCCTGCAGCGCCGCTTCGATGACCAGCGTGCCCGAGCCACACAGCGGATCGCAGAAGGCCTCCTGCCCACGATATCCCGAGAGCGAAAGCAGGCCCGCCGCCAGTGTCTCGCGCAGGGGGGCCGGCCCGGCTTCTTTTCGATAGCCGCGCAGGTGCAAGAGCGCGCCCGAGGTATCCAGGCTCAGCGTGAAGCGATCGTCCTCGCCCCGCAGCCAGAGACCGACGTCCGAGGGCACAGCTCCCGCAGCGGAGTCCGGGCTCTCGGCCGAGTCTGCGTCCGCATCCTGCAGCCCCACCGTGTACCCGGCGGCGGTCAGCGCCTCGGCCACGCACTCGGCAAGCGCGACGGTGTGATACAGACGACAGCGCTCGCTGCTGACGTGCACCGAAAGTGGGATCGACGTCCCGACCGGCAGGTAGGGCGAGAGCGCAAGCGCCGACAGGCCACGACGCAGCGTCGCAAAATCACGCGCCAAAACAGTGCCGCAGCGCAGGAGCAGACGCGAAGCACAGCGCAGCCCGAGATTCGCGCGCATAAGGGCCCGCTCATCGCCACCAAACTCGACGCCGCCCGGCACGATCTGCGGCGCACTCGCCGGCCCGAGCAGCGCCAAGAGCTCGTCCGCAACCTGCCCTTCCAGCCCCGGAGCCGCGACGGCAAACAGCTGCAGGCGGGGCCTAGCGCTCACGATCGCGCTCGAGCGCACGCTCCAGGGTGGGCAGGCGAAAGCGCTGCAGATAAAGCGCCGTCAGTCCGAGGAACAACACCCCCAGGCCCTCCATAAACGCCTGCGACATCACGAACAGGCGGGTCAGCTGCCACAGCGTGACCATCTCGATCTCGCGGGTCCGTCCGGTGACCGCGGCCAGCGCTTCCGCTGCCGTACCGCCGAGTCGCGACATCAGCGTCCGGCTGTGCACGAACGTGACCAGCATATTGAGCAGCGCGAACGGAATATTGGCCCAGCAGGCCCACGACCACGTCGACACTCCGGTCGGCTGCCGGCGCAGTGTGGCCAGCGATCCGGAAAGCAAAAGCCAGCAAAGGATCAGCTGCAGTACGCCCAGCGGCAGCGCCACCCCGCGACGGTCGTACAGCGCGTCGCCCAAGAGCAGCGACAGGCGCTCGAACTCGGCGCGCGGCAGCTTCAGAAACGGCTCGATCAGCGGACGCAGCACCGGCGAAGGCGACTCGGGTCGCACCTTGGCTTGATCGAACAAGAGCAGCTGACGCTCTTTGACCCGTACCACGTACACGCTGCGCTCAAGAAGCAGCGAGCGATTGATATCGGTCAGCGCCGACATCGCGCCCCAGACCCCCAGGCACAGCGACAGCACCGCCAAAAGCCGCAGCAGAAACGGCAGTCGCGGCAAGCTCGCCGCCTGACTACCCGAGAGCGGCAGCCCACGCAGTCGTGGCGATGACGACGAAGGCGGAGCCCCCCCTTCCCGAGGCGTCGAACCACTGCCTAAAGACCCATTAGCCATCCTGCCGCCACCCTAGCGCAGTTACCCGGCGAGAACAATCGCCGCGACGCGCGCTCTATGACAGCGCGACATGCCCCGGAAAGCCCAGGCCAAAGCGCGCCCGCTCATCGGCAGGGATGTGGTGCCTGCGGAGGGGAGCGGCCGGCTGGGCACTGAGCGATACCGCCCCAGACAAGCGGACTCGTCCCCGTGACCTTAGGGTCTCGGCCTCGCGCGGCAAGTCCGCTTCGCGGAAGGCTTTGTTGGGGGCGGGCGGGGCTGTACACTCCGCGCCCGGCAGACGACTTTTCGGGTCGCAAGGAGACAGCAGATGGAGACGCAGGGGCACGACATGGGGCAGGCAGTGGGACGCGGGCCAGGGGGCGCAGCGCCAGCACCAGCGACGGTGTTGGTGGTGGACAGCGACGCGCGAGCACTGCGTCTGCTGGAGGTCGGGCTGCGGCAGGCCGGCTATCGCGTCAACGCCGCGCTGTCCGGTGACGATGCGGTGGCGCAGGCCGAGGTCGAGATGCCGAGTGTGGCGATCATCGACGCTGAGCTCCACGATGTTGACGGCTTTGGCCTCTCGGCTCGGCTGCGCGCGATGCCGGGCTGCGAGCGCCTGCTGCTGCTCTTTGTCGTCGATCCCCGGCGCCCCAGCGACCGCTTGCGCGCCTTTGAAGCCGGGGCGGGCGATGTGCTGGAGCGGCCGGTGCACCTCAAAGAGGCGCTGTGGCGAGTCGAGACGCTCTTGGAAAAAGCGGCGCAGCGCGGCGAGCTAGGCACCGCCGAGCGCGGTATGCGTTTCTTCGGCACGCTGTCGGCGATCAGCGTCCTCGATCTATTGCAGTCGATGGAGCTGGGACGGCGCTCGGGCCTGATGCACTGCAAGAGCGCGCGTGGCCAGCGCGGCGTGCTGTATTTCGCGGACGGTAAGCTGATCGATGCCGAGGTCGGTCGGCTGCGTGGCGAAGACGCTCTGCAGCGCGTGCTGACCTGGAACGATGGCGAGTATCGCGTCGATCAGCTGACCGTCCTGCGCCCCGACCGCATCCCGATGTCGTCGTCGGCCCTGCTGCTGGAAGCGGCCAAGTGGGTCGATGAGTGGAACGGACTTCTGGCCACGCTGCCGCCGCTCGATACGGTGCTGGTGCCGACGCCAATTGGCGCGCCCGCCCTTGGGAGCATGGGCTCGCCGGCGCTCTCGGCCGAGGTTGAAGATGTGCTAGCGGCCTGCAACGGCCAGCGCAGCGTGCGCGAAGTCGTCGAGCTCGATGAGGAGCTGCCGTTAGATACGCTGGGGCGCTTGCGAGCCCTGTCGCAGCTTGTGGCCCGGCGCCTGCTATCGCCCCGCACCACCGCTTCGCCCGAGGCGGCCCGTCGCATGTCGCTGACGCCGCCGCCCGCCCCGCGCCTGACGCCTTCACCGCGCCTGACGCCGCCGCCGACTCCACACCTTTTGGGCGGACCGCGCCTGACGCCACCGATTGGCGTGCCACCTCGTCTGACGCCCCCGCCGATGCCCCAGCCCGGAGCCCAGGCCCGCCTGACGCCCCCACCTGGCGCCGCTGCAGCGCGCCTGACCCCGTCGCCGCTTACCGCAACATCACCCAGCGCGGCGGATCTTTCAAGCGGAGTGCCGCAGTACGCCCCGCAGCTTGCCCAGGTCGCGCATAGCCGACCGCAGCCAGTGGCCATCGCCGCCGAGCACACCCTGCCCTGGGGCGCGCCTCCCCCCTCGGGACCAGCGGCAGCTCGCACCCCGGCGGTCGCGGCTGTCGTCGCGCCCTCGTCGATCTCGCTGCCTGAGTTCTCGGCCGAGATCCTGCCGTCGGGGCTCTCGCACAGCGACTCGCAGGCCGCGGCCAGCCTCTCGCAGACCTCGGAAGACGTGCTGCCGGTGCTCAGTGCCTCGTCGATCGAGCCCATCGAGTCCTTCCATGGCTCGTCGGCTGAGATCTCGGGCGTGCCATCGGTCATCGTCCAGCTGCAGCTCGATGCCGAGGGCAAGCTACCGCCTCCGTCGAGCCGCCCCGACCACGAGAGCCCGGCGGCGCGGGCGGCACTGCGGACCCCGGCACTTTTGCATCCCATGCAAAAGTCCGCTTGGGAGCGCCTGCGCACCCCGGTTATTGGTGCCGGCCTGTTCTGCCTGGGAGTCGGTCTGTTCTGGGTGTTTCAGACGCTGACTGAGTCACCAGCCCCCGCGCCCAGCACCCCGGCCCCAGTCGCCAGCCTGCCCCTGAGCCCGCCCGCTGCCCTGCCGGCCCCGCCAGTTTCTGCTCCGCAGGTGGCGCCTCCGACGACGACCGCTGTCCCGCCGCCTGCGCCGACGGCGGCACCGACGGGCGCGGCTGCGACCCCAGCTCCGACCGCGACCGACCCGACCGCAGCGACGGCGGTGGCAGCAGCCCCTGCGCCAAGTCCGCCCGAGCCGGCCCCTGCGCCGGCAGCTGCACTCACTCCGACGGTGCCGCCGACGGGGGGCGAAACGGCAACGCCACCGACCAGCCCGGACCCGGCGGCAGCCGATCCGGCGCGCTTCCTGGCGCTGATTCAAAAGGGCAAGCAGTCGCTGGCTCGCGGTCAGTTCAGCAAGACACGGCAGACCCTGCGCGAAGCGGCCCATCTGCGACCGCAGGCCGCCGAAGTCTTCTCGCTGCAGGCCGATCTGGCGCTGGATGAAGGTGATGTCGACAACGGGCTACGCCTGGCCAAAAAGGCTGTCCACGCCGACCCCAACTACGCCGACGGCCACCTCTCGGTCGCGATGGCGTCCCAGGCCAAGGCCGATACCGCCACTGCCCGCAGCCACTTCAAAAAGTATCTTGAGCTGGCGCCAAACGGCGACCGCGCCAAGGACGTCAAAGCCATCCTGCAGGGTCGCTACTAGCTGTACGAGTCGGCCAAGGTCTGCGCCTGCTGTTCGAGAGCGCGGGCTTGTTGCTCGGAGCCACCGTCGAGTCGCAGCAGGCGAGCCCGCGCCGAGAGCAGGGCCGGGCGCACGATGACGTGGTGCTTGCCGAGGCGCTCCAGCACGGCGAGCGCTTGCTGCAGCCTGCGTCGCCGCTGCCGCCGCAAAAGAGGCTGGGCCCGCGCCAGCAGCTCGAAGCTGACATCGACCAGGCCCTCGGCCGCCGAGATCACGCCGTAGTTGAGGACGGGCGACTCGGAAAAGATGCTCAGCAGGACATCGCTATCGGCGCGCGCCGTCTCCCACTGCCCTTGCGCCAGCGCCGCCCGCGCGTGGAGCTGCACCGCGTGCAGTTCGAAGGTCAGATCGCGTGTGGCGCGAATCTGTGTAAGCGCAGTCATCAGTCGACGCTGGGCATCGGCAGCTTGGCCACCGTCGAGGAGCTGCTGCGCCTCAAGGACGCGCGCCCGGGCCGCGAACTGGCTGTGACCCTGACTGTCCGCGAGCTGCACAAACAGCGACAGCACATCCTCGGCCGTGCCGAAGCGCTGGCGAAAGACGCGGCACCACAGGATCTGTTGCAGCGCAACCAAGCGCGAGACGGTGTCTCCGATCTCGTTGGCGACGCGATCCGCCTGCCAGAGCTCGGACTCGGCCTCGCGCAGGCGCCCTTGGCTGATGTACAGGCTGGCGCGCACCCGCAGGAACTTGAAGTCGGCGCTGGTGCCCCGCTGCCCCGGCCGCAGCGCATCGGCCTGCTGCAGATACATCGCCGAGATCTGCGGCAGCGACACCATCCCTGCGGTGTAGGCGAGTGCGGCATAGCTGGTGATTCGCTGCCCGACATCGTTGAGCTGATCCGCAACGTTGGCCGCCGCGAGCGCGCAGTAAAACAGGCGCTGATCAGAAAATAGATACAGCGCAACCTCGGCGTGGACGACGAACAGCCACTGCGCTTCGTGCAAGAGCTCGGGCGACAGGCCGGGATCGAAGTGGTGACTGAGCGATCGGCCAAGCCAGCCTCGCTCGTCCAGCCGATGCGCGCCCTGGGTCAGCAGGTTGCGCAGCAGGGACAGCGCGAGCTCGGACGAGGACACCGGCAGCGGCAAGCCCACCTGCTGCAGCCCCTCTTCGGTGGTGCGCATGCAGTCATCGATGCGGCCCAGCGAGAGCTGCACCTGACCCAGCAGGCGCCGCAGCCGGACACGGAATAGCAGCGTCGGAGCCGCCTGGGCTTCGATGCGCAGCGCTTGCCCAAGCTGCTCCTCGGCCTCGCGCAGTGAGCCGCGCCCAATTGCCGCTTCGCCCGCCAGCAGCGCATAGCGATAGGCGCGCTGCAGCTCCCCGGCTTGTTGCAGGTGGAAAGCGAGCACCGCCGCGCTCTCCAGCGACCCGGCCGCGGCCCGCTCTAGCTCATCCGCCACCTTGCGGTGCAGCTGACGTAGCTCGGCCGCCGGCAGCGCAAGCAGCAGTCCCTCGCGCAGCTTGTCATGCGCGAACTGCCAGTGCTGGTCCTGTACAGCAAGGACCGCCGCGTCGGCACAAGTCGCAAGCCAGCGATCGACCTCGGTCTCGCCCGCCGACATCAGCCCGCGCATCAGGTCGCGATCGACCCGCCGTCCGACGACGGCCGCCAGCCGCAGGGTGGGCAGGGTCCACGGCGGCAGGTGCGACAGCCGACGCGCGATCACCGCCCCCAGCCCGCTCGGCATCTCGCGGGACTGCAGGCGGCTGACATCGACGCGCGCCAGGCTGCCCGCTTCTTCGGCCAGGGCTCGCACGATCTCGACCAAGAAAAAGGGATTGCCCTCGGTCTGCTGCCGCAGCCAGCCCCTAAGCTCGCCGCGCCCACCCAGCGGACCCAGCATCGACGTCACCAGCGCATCGACGTCGCGGGGCCCCAGGCGGGCCAGAGGCAGCAGGCGGGCACCGGGCAGCTCGCGCGGTAGCTGTGGACTCTCATCGTCGCGATAGCTGGCCAGGATCAAGAGCGGCCGCTCAGGCAGCACCGGCAAGAGGCGCCGCAGGAGCTCGCGACTCTCGACCGCGGCCCAGTGCAGATCCTCCAAGATCAGCACGGTGGGCGTAGTCGAGCGCAGCAGAAGCTCGCTCAGCACGGTCTGCAAGCGAGCCCGGGCCGCGTGCGGCTCCAGCTCAGGCGGTGGCGCAATCTCGTGTCCGAGCAGGGTCGGCAGCTCGGGCAGGACGCTCAGCAGCGTCCGTTCCTCAAGCGGCGACAGCGACAAGGACAGCGACAGACTGCGCAGCACGTCGAGGAAGATCTGATACGCCGAGTGCGCTTCGGTAATCGCCTGGCCGCGCTCCACCCGAGCCCCGCGCACCAGGGCCAGCGTGCGCAGCTCTTCCAACAGGCGCGACTTGCCGACGCCGCTTTCGCCGCCGATCAACCACAGCCCCCCCTGCCCACGCATGGCTGCGCTTAGCGCCGTTCGCAGGTTGGCCAGCTCCGACTCGCGCCCGACGAATGAAGCGGCCTGCAGATAGCTCTCGCGCAGCTCGACCGTTTCCTGCGGCAGGGCCAGCCCAGCGGCCACCGCCAGCTCATAGCCCGCCTGCGCCGCATCGGCCAAGCGCTCTCCCGGGTCGCGCGCCAGCAGCCGTTCGAGGACACGGCGCACCGCTCGCGGCAGCCCCTCGTCCCACAGCTCCGGCTCATAGTTCAGGATGCGATTCACCAGGATCTCACTGCGCTCGCCTTCGAACGGCAGCCGCCCGGTCAGCACCTGCGCCGCCATGACGCCAAAGGAGTACAGATCCGAAGCCTCGCTAGCGCCCCCACCCGAAAGCAGCTCGGGGGCCATGTAGTGCAGCGTGCCCGAGCGCCCGCCACCGTGCTCAGTCAGCGACCGCAGCGTCGCCAACCCAAAATCCAGCACCACCACCCGCCCCTCATTCATTACGACATTGCTGGGCTTAAGGTCGCGATGCAGCACGCCGCGGCGGTGCAGGTAGGACAGGGCTTGTAGGACTTCCAGGAGCAGGGTGGCTCGGCCGGCGAGATCGCGGCTGCGGCAGGCCGGCAGGAAGGGAGTCGTGTCGGGCACGAGCTCCATGGTGAAAAATGGCTGGCTGCTCTCGTCGAAGCCGTAGTCGAAGACGCTGACGATGTTGCGGTGACGCAGTGAAGCCAGCAGGCGGAATTCCTGCGCCAGCGCCAAGGCCAGCGGCGACTGATTGCGGGTGTATTGGGTGTCGGGAACCCGCTGCGCGCTCGGCTCGGACAGGCTGCGGAGGTAGGGCTTGATGGGTTGGAACTCTCCGCTCACCGGGGTCGGCGAGCCCGCGTGCACGATGCGGGCATCAATGGCACTCATCGCGCTGTCGGGCGGTAGCGTCTCGCTGGGAGATGACGAGCGGGGCGGAGCCGAAGAGGAGTTCTCTCTCGCCAGCCAGCGCACGCGCTTGAGAGCAACCCAGGCTCCGGTCAAGCGATCGCGGGCCCGATACACAGTGCCCATGCCGCCCTGACCGATGGGCTGCACAAGGACATAGCGAGGATGCGACCACGAAGGGAGCGCGCTGGCCTGAAACGCACTCTCGCCGGCAGGAGACGGAGGCTGGCCGAGCGCAGGAGGAGACATGGCAGGCTGGCCTATCGTAGCCGCTCCGCGACGCGAGGGGAAGCGAGCTGGTGGGGGACGGGGCGTCGCGAGGAAGTCTACGGCGCGCTCGGCGGCAGGACGACGACGCGCCCATTGCCAGTATCGGTGATGTAAAGCCCGCGGTCGGTGGCCACGATGCCCTGCGGCGTATACAGACGATCGATGGCCAAGCGTCCCAGGTTCGCGGCGGTGGTGGTGAGGTCGGGCTGACCGTAGATGCGGTCGGGAAGCTCGCTGGCCGCGGGCAGGCGCGAGCCAAACGACAGGACTCGGCTGTTCTGATTTTCGACGATGTAGATGCGGTTACCGAGCGCGGCAAAGCCCTGCGGACTGCACAGCCGCCCGCTGACGCAGCCCTGGGAGTCACTGAAGCTGGGCTGGCCGATGACGGCGTCGGCCGGCTGACCCGAGGTGGGCTCGTTGGTGTTCCATACCAGGATGCGATGGTTGCCGGTGTCTACGACATAGATGTGGCCGTCATCGACGAAGATCCCGCGCGGACCAAGCAGCGTCGCCGGCCCGACGACACCGCCGCGGTTGGGGGCGGCCGAGTCCAGATCCGGCTGCCCCAGTACGACATCGGCAAGCTGGTTGTTCTGCGTTGGCAGGCTGCGCCAGATCAGCACGCGATGGTAAGACGCATCGACCGCATAGATCCGCCCGCCGTGCAGCGCCGCTCCGGCCAACACCCCGCAGTCGTTGCGCGACTGGTTCGTACCGATATCGTCGGTAAAGCCGGGCTTTAGCAGCACGACATCGGCGGGCTGCTTGTTGCGTGTCGGCAGGCTGCGCCACAGCAAGATGCGACCGCGCGAGGCGAAGCCATCGACGACGATCAGCGACTGGCCATCCGAGGCGACGGCGAGGAGCGATGAGAACCCGTCGGCGCTCGGCCCGCTGGCGCCGCCATAAAGCAAGCTGCTGCCGAAGTCAGACTGCCCCAGGACCAGGCTGGGCGCGTCGCTGTCCTGCAGGGGAAGCCGCGGCCAGATCAGCACGCGACCAAACGATCGATCGACGATGGCTAGCCCCTCGCCAACCCGGGTGATCGAGGTGGGACCGCCGAAGCTGGTGGGGCTTGGATACTGGCCATTTTCGCGCCCCAGCGTACCGCTGGCCTGCCCCAGGACCACGTCCGCCGGCTGCCCGTGAGCGGTCGGCCACGTGTTCCACAGCAGCAAGCGGTGATTGTTGGTATCGGCGACGGCGATGCGGGTGCCATCGGTGTACACGCCCGAGGGATTCGACAGCGAGGACAGCGAGAGGCCGCCGGCATTCGCGCTGCCGCCCAAGCCATCGACCTGTCCCAAGACGCGGGTCGCATCCATGCCGTCCAGGCTGGGCAGGCTGTCCCAGAGCAGGACGCGATTGTTGCCGCTATCGGCGATGGCGATGCGTGCCATGCTCGCAGGTGCTGCGGCGATGCCCATTGGGTTTGCAAGAGTGCCCAAGCTGGGTGAACCGCCGCGATTGCGAGCCGAGCCGCCCGCGCTTGTCTGCCCAAGGATTCGGCTGGCGTCGCTCATCCCCGGCAGGCCGTTCCAGATCAGGGCGCGGTTATTTCCCGTGTCGACCATGAACAGTCGTATCCCGTCGCTGGCCGGGCTCCCCGAGGGCGCGTTGAGGCTCGCGGCGGTGGCCGTGGTGACGGACCCGGTGCTGCTGAAGTCTGTCTGGCCAATGACGCTGTTGGCGTTGCTGGTCGCAAAGGACAGGGCGCTGTCCCAGCGCAGGGCTCGATTGAACAGCTGGTCAGCCACGATCAAGGCCCCGCCGACGAGCAGCGGGCTTGGCAGGTTGAAGTTACTTGCGCTGCCATTGGCCGGTGCCTGCCCCACGTCCCGGCCCGCGGCGTAGGGCGGACCATTCTGCGCAACCGGCAGGCTGAACCTCAGCAGGCGGTTGCTCTCGCTGGGTGAGCCGAACATGTAAAGGCCCGTGCCGACGAACAAGCTTTGCTTGTCGCCGCTTAGGCTGCGCGGTACGCGCAGGGTGTTGGCCATCGAGCCGGCTTCCAGCAAGCCCAGCTGTTTCTGACCGATGACCAGATCCGGCGGCTGGTTGTTGCGGCTGGGCCAGGTCTTCCAGATCAGGATGCGGTCGTTGCCGCTATCCGCGACGTACAGCATGCCGTCGATCACCGTCACCCCGATCGGACTGCGCAGGCCGTGAGTGTAGGCGTTGCTGTCGCCATCCGGCTTGCCCAAGACAAACGGCGCGGTCACATACGGCGGCTCGCAGCGGTCGCTGTCCAGGCACGGCAGCGAGCGCTCCGAGATCAGGCAGCCACTCAAGGTCAGAGCAAGGCTCAGGGCAGCACGCATGCGGACTCCAGGTTGCAAAAGGGGGCGCTCGTGCCGGGGAGCCGACGCGCGATCACGGCGCGATCGGGGGCAAGACGACGACGCGGCCGTTGCCCGCATCCCCGATGTAAAGGCCGCGCTCGGTGGGCAGCAGGCCCTGCGGCGAGTTCAGTCGATCGATGGCCAAGCGTCCCAGGTTCGGCGCGCTGGTGCTGACATCCGGCTGGCCGAACACGCGATCGGGCGGCTCCCCAACGGCGGGGCTTAGGCTGGGCCAGGACAGCACGCGATGACTGCTGTTCTCGGTGATGTAGAGCCGATTGCCCAGCACGCTGACGCTGGCTGGCGTACACAGCCGCCCGCTTGTGCAGCCTTGTGCATCGCTAAAGCTGGGCTGACCGATGACGCGATCGGCGGGCTGGTTGCTCGTGGGATCGTTGGTGTTCCACACCAGCACCCGATGGTTGCCGCTATCGGCAACGTACAGGTGTCCGTCGTCGGCAAAGATGCCAATCGGCTTGCTTAGCGTATTGGCCGCTGCAACCGCGCCCTGGTTCGCGCGAGTCGAAAGCAGGTCTGGCTGACCCAGCACGATATCGGCGGGCTGGTTGATGCGAACCGGCAGGCTGCGCCAGATCAGGACTCGGTTGTACCCGCCATCGGCGACGTAGATGCGCCCGCCAAACATCGCCACATCGCAGTTCCCGCCAAAGTCGGTCTGTGCCGTCCCGGCACCAAACTGATCGCGAAACGAGGGCTGACCCAGCAGCAAATCAGCCGGCTGCTTCGAGCGAGTCGGCAGCGTGCTCCAAATCAATAAGCGGGTCAGAAAGCCAAAGCCATCCATGACCACCAGCGACTTCCCATCCGAGGCCACCCGACTCGGCAGGAACATGCCATCGGCAGTCGCATTGTTCGCTCCGCCATAGCCCGCTGCCGTCGTCAGGTCTGACTGTCCCAGGACAAGCTGCGGCGGCTCATCGGCCGAAAGCGGCAGCCGCGGAAACAGCAGCACCCGGTGCGCGACGCGATCTACCAGCGCCAGCCCATCGCCCACTTTTGCCATGCCCTGCGGGAACGTGTAGCTCGTGGCCGATGCGAACACCGAGTTGTTCGCCACGTGCGTACCATCCGGCTGACCCAGCACCAGATCGGCCGGCTGACCGCTGGCTTGCGGCCAGCTATTCCACAGCAGCACGCGATGATTTTCGGTGTCCGTCACCGCGATGCGCGTGCCATCGGTGTAGACCGCTGTCGGCCCAGACAACGACGACAGCGAGACACCGCCAGCGTTGGCCCCGGCTGTCGTGCCATTGCCCTGCCCCAGGGCTCGGCTGGCCGACGCGCCGCTCATGCTGGGCAGCGTGTCCCACAGGAGCACGCGATGGTTGCCGCTATCCACCACCGCCACGCGAGTGCTGCTGCCAGCGATCGCCGCCGCCACCCCCAGCGGGTTCTGCAGCGTCGAAAACATCGGCTGCCCACCGCGGTTTGGTTGGCTGTTCATAAAGTCGATCTGCCCCAGCACCGTCTTCGCCGTCGGGTTATTGGCGGTGAGGCTGGCCAGCGGCCCAAAGATCAGCACGCGGTTGTTTGCACTGTCGGGCAAGAACAGGTTTGTGCCGTCGCTCCCCGGACAGCCGCTCGGCGAATTCAGGCTGCTGTTCGAGGGCGGCGGTGCCGCGCCGCTGGTGAAGTTCGACTGGCCAAACACCAGGCTCGGATCCGTGAAGGCGAAGTTTCCCGCGAACGACCACATCAGGGCGCGGCTGAAGCCGCGATCCGCCACCACCAAGCGGTCGCCGATCAAAAGCGGACTGGGTAGACCAAAGTTGCGCGGCCCAGCCATGCTCGGCTGCAGACCGATGTTGACGCCCTGCGCGATGCCAGGAAAGTTCTGTGCAAGCGGCAGCGTGAACTGCAGCAGGCGGTTGTTCTCGGGCGTGGCCACCGCCGACTTCGGCAGATCCGTTCCGACCAGCAAGCGCGTCGCATCCCCGGTCAGGCAGCGCGGAGCCACGAAGCTGTTGCTCGTCGAGCCCCCTTCCAGCAGGCTGAGCTGCTTCTGGCCGATCACCAGATCGGGCGGCTGATAGCTGCGGCTGGGCCAGGTCTTCCAGACCACGATGCGGTTGTTATCGCGGTCGGCAACAAACAGCATGCCGCCTTGCACCGTCACGCCAGCCGGTGCAGTCAGGCCATGCGTGTACCAGTTGCTGTTGCCATCGGGCTTGCCCATGACGAAGGCCGCCTCGACGTGCGGCGGCTCGCAGCGGTCGCTCTCGCTGCAGACAATCGAACGTTCGGGGACCAGACAGCCACTTAGAGCCAAGGCCAGGCACAGCGCGGCGCGCATGCTTCCTCCTTCCATCGTGGGTCAGCGCGGGGCGTGCACCAAGGCTCCGGCTCTCGACGGGAAGCGCAGCGCGGTCGGGCTCGGCGGGCGCCGGCCCGGCAGCGCAATCAGCACCGCCCCAGTCACCAAAAGGGCCCCTCCGGTCACCAAGAAACCGACCCCGGCCGGCAGACCATTGCGCACCTGCGCTGTCATCTGTCCGTCGGCTCCGGTCGTCGTCAGGCAGCGGCCGGGAAACAGCATGCTGTCGGCTGCGCACTGGCCATCCACCGATAGCGCCCAGGCGCCGATCGCGACCCCGCCCACCCCCAGCGAAAGCGCACTTGCCCCCAGAGCGATGCGCCACGTCGGGCGCCCCCCCTCTTGCGTGCCGCGCGCCAGGCTTGACGAACTGGCCACGTCGGGCGCCGTGCTCACCGCCGGACTCCCCACGGGCGCCGCGCTCCCGGTCTCCATACGGCTGTCGGGCGACTTTTCGGGCGACTTTTCGGGCGACTTCTCGGGTGACTTTTCGGGTGACTTTTCGGGCGGCTTCTCGGGTGACTTCTCGGGCAATGGATGGCTGCTTGTAAGCCCGCTGGCCGTCCCCGATCCCGTCCCCGATCCCGACGAGGCTGACTTCGGATCCCGACTCAGCGCTTCTTCCGCCTCGGCGATGAACTGCTTGACCTTGGCGTCTAGTTCAGGCGGCAGCGTCGGCATCGCCCCCTGCAGCGCGCGATAAAGACCCAGCGCTTTTTGCGGCCGCCCCAGCCGAAAGTGACAGCGCCCCAAGTTGACGAGGAGCCGCGGCTCGGGCACTCGCTCGTACGCGCGCTGGAACGTTGCCAGCGCCTCTTCATACTGTCCTTGGCTGGCCAGCGACGAAGCAAGCTCGGTCAGCTGGCGACAGTCGCGATCCGCCTGACAGCGATCGGGCGGCAAGGCTCCGGCCTCGCTGCTCACAAGCAGAGCCAGGCCACAGACGCCGCTAATCGATAATTGTCGTCTCACGCGACGGCTTGTTCTTGCTGCGGAGTCTCGCGCCATTTCGGCCCTTATCTCGCTCAGGTGTGGCGGGGTTTACGGCCTTGCGTCCGGCCTCGGCCGGCGTGGACTTCCCTGAATCGCCCGCGGCTTTGGCCCCGGTCTCAGCCGGCGGTGCGCTGTTCTGTTCCGGGCTGGCTTTGGCCCCTTCGGGCGCCGCTGCCGTTCCCGAGGCCGGCGGGATCAGCGGAGACCCGGCGCCTGGCCCTCGCGGGCGACTGGTCAGCGCGATCCCTGATAACACCGCCACGATCAGAAGCGCCCCCGCCCCCAGGACCAGGCTCCGGCTGCGGGCCGAAAGCCCCTCGCGGCCCCCCGCCTGCCCCGTGGCCTGCGTCAGGCTCCCCGGCTCGCTATTCACCGCGTCGGGGGGAGCAACATTGCCGATGCGAATCGTGCTGGCCTGATGGGGCGGAATCTTGCCCGTGGCCGAGATCTCCGACACCGGCCGCGGCCCGCTCTGCGTCGGCAGCTCAGGCATCGACGGCGGCGGCAGCGCCGGGATCGACGAGGACGAAACACTCTGTCGCAGCCGCGCCCGCACCTCGGTCAGCGTGGGCCGCTCGGCGGGGTTTTTGGCCAGCATCCGCGCGATCAGCTCATCCAGCCAGGGCGAGCTCCCCGGACACAGCGATGACAAGCGCGGCGCCTCGGTAAACAGGTGCATCGCGGCCAGCCCGACGTCGCCGCCCTGCGACGTAAACGGCAGTCGCCCGGCCAGCATGCGGAACATCATGATGCCCAGCGAGTACACATCACTGGCCCCGCCCACCTGCGCCGATCCCGAGAGCTGCTCCGGCGACATATACCCCGCCGTCCCCAGCATCTGCCCCGTGCGCGTCCGGACCTCTTCTCCCTGCTGGTGCAGATCCGTGCTCAGCTTGGCAATCCCAAAGTCGAGCAGCTTCACCCGCTCGCCCGACACCGCCGTCGAATCCCCCGTCAACATCACATTCCCCGGCTTGAGATCTCGATGCACGATCCCTTTGCCGTGGGCCGCGTGGAGGACGTCGGCCAGCTGCCAGCAGATGCTGATGACGTCGGGCTCTGAGAGCTGACCGCCGCTGCGCGCCAGGCGAGCCGAGAGCGTCTCGCCCTCGACGTATTCCATGACCAGGTACAGGCTGCCGTCGGCCGCGTTCTCGGCTTCCGAGACCGGAACCACGCCGGGGTGATTGATCGAGTTGACGGCGCGCGCTTCATTGAGAAAGCGAGCCACGACATCTGCACGACCGACGAACTCTGGAAGCAGTACCTTGATAGCGGCGCGACGATTGATGCGGGGGTTGTGTCCCTCGTAGACCGCGCCCATGCCACCGCGCCCCAGCAGGCGCACGATGTCATAGCCTCCCAGCTTGCTGCCGATCAGCGACGGCACATCCACAGGCGATCCCCCTACCTGATCATATTTCAGGCCTGACCCGAGGATCAATCAGATCAGCGGCCAGATCCGCAGCCGCGCCGCGAATCGCCTCGCCGCTCGGCCGCGAACCCAGGGGATCGGCCGTCGGGCTGGGCTTGGCGCACGCAGCTGGCGCGGCACGGCAGAGGAAGCGGATATGATGATCGCGTGGCGGTCTCGACTCCCCTCTTACAGCCGCATGCGGCCCTGACAGCCCTCGATCGCGTGCAGAACCTGGATGATCTCAATCACTTTGAGCCAGGTGAGTTTGCCCAGGCCCTGCAAGCCGACCTCTCACCGGCCATCTCGACGGAGATGACCGACGCCACGAGCCTCCTGCCGGCAGTCGCGGCCCGGCTCGATGCGCTGCATCAGGTGCTGCTCGCCATCGAGCCGTTTGCGCGCAAGCTGATGGGTATTCGGATGCTGCACGTGCTCGCTGCCGAACCCGTGTCGCCGCAGATCCGCACGCTGCTCGCCACCACGGTCCTCTCCTATGCCGGAGATCTCAGCCGGCTTGCGCGGCGCTTCGAGCGCACGCTGTCCGTCCATGCACTCGATGCCGTCCTCGCCTCGGCCGAGTCCGTGCTGGCGCTCCGCCACGAGCTTCAGCTGGCGGTATTCACCCTCGCGCACGAGCTCTGCACTGCGTACCTACCCCGCCTCGCCAAAGCAGCACGCAGTCCGCTCGGATCCGACGCGCAGCGCGGACGCTTGCGGCAAGCCTGCGTCGATCTGCAGCGCATCACGCAGTCCCCCGAGCTCCTGCTGCAAGCCCCCTTTGAAGCCCGCCTCAAAACCCTCCCCATCCCCA
Organism: uncultured Myxococcales bacterium; assembly: GCA_937952145.1. Classification (GTDB taxonomy): domain Bacteria; phylum Myxococcota_A; class Polyangia; order Palsa-1104; family JAEUJZ01; genus JAEUJZ01. Next base: position 6,002 of record CALFYE010000456.1, on the reverse strand, counting down.
ACGAGGACGCCCTGCCCCGCGATCCCGAAGCACGGCCTACGAGCTCAGCTGAAAACGAAAGCCCCCACGGCCGCTTCGCGCTTCTGGAGATCGATTAAGCAGATGTTTACATATTGTTCTGTCGGTATCGGTCTTCTGATCCCGCCGCCTGACCGCACAGGCCCGGAATCGTCTTGCCAGGAAGCAGCTTCGAGGTGTCCTCCGCAGCGCGAGCCGGAATGGGGCCCGCTTGCACTGCGGCCCCCGTTACCCGACAAGACGGCCATGCGACGGCCAAGTCGCGCCAGGATCGCCGGCGACCGTGCAAGCCCGCGTGCTCACGGCATTCTTCGCCTCACCCCGCGCGCCTGACGCCCGCGCTAGGAGTTTGTTGCAGTAATCAAACAATTTTCAAAAATAAATAAAATATCTATGTTTTTAATGCATTTTATTATTTTGATTTATAGTTACCATGACAATTAGCAGCCTGCTGAAGCCTTGCTGCGCCAATACTTCAACAAGCTCCTAGTCGTGGTGATACGGTGCCCCGGCCAGGATCGACGTCGCGCGATAGATCTGCTCCAGCACCACCACGCGAGCCAGCCGATGCGGCAGCGTCAGCCGCGACAGCGACCACAGATAATCGGCGCGCGCCCGCAGGGCATCGCTGTGACCATCCGCCCCGCCGATGCACAGCGTCAGCCCGGCGCCGCCGCTCCCCCGCACCCGCTCTAGCCGCGCCGCTAGCTCGCGCGAGGTCGCCTGCTCGCCGCGCTCATCCAGCACCCACAGCGTCTGCCGCGCCGGCAAGCGCGCCAGCACCTCGGCGTCGCGCTTGACCTCGATGATCTCGATCGTGAAGCGCCCGCGCAGGCGAGCCATGTACTCGGCACAGCCCTCCGCGACCCAGCGATCGCGCAGCTTGCCGACGGTAAGCAGCGTCAGACGCACGAACGTCGTCCTAGGACTTGGCCCCGCCGCCCGCGCCCGACGCGCCCGCCAGCGGATACCCCAGCGTCGCCTGCAGCCACTCGGCGTTCCCACGCACCGCGCAAAGCAGCGTCTGCGTCAGCTCGCCGCGCCGCGCGTACAGCCGATAGCCGTCCTGCGACCGCAGATAGCCGCGCGCCTTGGGATGCTTCGCGTAAAGCTCCTCTTCTCCCATGCGCTCGGCCCAGCGAGCATAGCGCGCGCGATTATCCAGCAGCGCCTTCACCACAAACGGCATGACCAGCGAGTAATCGCCCTGCATGCTCTCGGTGCTGCCTTGATACAGGTCTTTGTCGACCTTGCCCCAAGTCACCGCTTCCGCCGGTGGGCACGACGACAGCGAGCCATCGGTGACCGGCGCACTGGTGATCTGCACATCGAAGGCGTAGCCGCGCACATCCCGCAGACCCAGCACCTGCGACAGCGCCGGCTCGGGCTGCAGGTTGTAGTTCTTTGGCACCCCACCGCCCAAGATCAGCGTCGCGATGGCGTGCGCCGGGTGCTCGAACAGGCCCCAGTGGTGGTAGGCGCAGGACTCAAAGACCTCGGCCGCGATGTCGAGCTCGAAGCTTGGTCCCTCGGCCGGCAGCAGCCCCGCCTGCCGCATCGCCCACAGCTTCATCGCGTTTAGAAACACGCTGCCATCGCCCGGCGCGCCGACCAGGATCGGAATCGCCAGCCGCTCGCACGTCGCCAAAAGCCCCGGCGTGACGCCGTTTTTCTGCTCCTGAGCGGCATAAAGCGATCCCAGAAGATTGCGCAGCTCAGTGCCCGTCATCTTCTTCTGGAACTCCGGCCGCATCAGGCACGCGGTCAGGAAGCGATCCTGATCCAGCAGCACCTGCTCGTCGAAGCCCATGTCGGTGACGCGGATCGTGCCGGCATCGCGCAGCGCCCCGTCATCGCCGAAGATCGGCACTTCATAGATCGGCTCGCCACCGTGCTCGTCCAGCGCGCGGTGGCCATCGTGATAGCAGACCGCATCAGTCGTGCTCAGGTACGCCACCCAGCCGGTCTCCAGAAGCGGAATCAGCCAGGCGTGGTGCTGCCCCGATACCGTCACCGGCCCCGCCACCGCCAGCGTCAGCGGACAGCCCGCGCCAATCGCCTCGTCGAGGATGGTGTAGATGCGCCGCAGGTACGCGCCGCCGAACGCCGGCAAGCAGTGTCGAAAAAGATCATCCAAGCTCTCGCAGGCATCCACCCGCTTGACGCGCACCGTGCGCCGCGCCGCCGTCTCTGCCTGCTCCGCCGTCTCAGAGCCCGTCATTGAGCCTGTGTTCTGACAAGGAAATCGAGTCGCCATGGGCGCGCATATTGGATCGTTTGGCGCCGAAGCGGTAGCGCGGAAGCGGAACTCCCCAAGACACGCTCAGTTCCCGCTGGGCACCCCAAGCACTTGCGGCTGCGCCAAGCGGAGCAAGCGGAAGCGCTGCCCGTTTCTCTCGTAGCTCGACACCACCTGGGCACCCACCAGATAGGGCGCATACATCGCCTGCGCGTCCGGCGGCGTCCAGCGCGCCGAGGCAGACGGCTCGGCCTGCGTGAGCTCTTCCTCCTGCAGATAGACCTGATGCTCGCGCACCGCCGTCGCCAGGCTCTGCGCGTAGGCCCGACGCACCGCCTCCTTTTGCGCCGGCGTGTCATAGAACTCATACGACAGCGAGTGAAACTGCAGCGCCCGACCACAGCGATAGCGCACGCACGGCTCCATCTCGGGCATGACTCCGATGAACCAGTCACCGTCGCCCAGCTGCGCACAACCCAGCGCCGCGACGCTCTGATAGACCGGGCACTCACTTTCCTGCGAGTCCGGCAGGATGCGGAAGCCGACGTTGACGACGGCGAACAGCCCCAGCAGCAGCCCCCGCTCCATCGTCGAATAAATCGGCCGGGTGCATTGATTCACACGATACGAAAATAAAATCAGGAATGGCGCCAGCGACATCAACCAAAATTCAAGATTATCCGCATTCCACCACAGTGTGAAAGCGCTATGAGATATCAGCCAAACCCATAACGACAAAATAATCGGTCGGTCGGCAGGCTTTTCAGGCTCACTCCGCCGCCCAGTCCGGCAAAACAGACGAATTCCGCCGAGCAGGGCAATGCCCACTAGCGCCAGCAGACAGCCCAGCAATAAGAGCGCGCGCAGCGACAGATAGTTAAGCCCCCATGACCCCATTTTCGTGAAGGGAGCCAGATACTCCATTTTCGGATAGGCAAACGTCGTCACCAGACCGTACAAAGCCATCGGCACTCGCTGCAGTGCGAAGCCATGTCCCCAGACCCCAGCGTGGTATTCGGGAGACATGGCATAGGCCAATAGATACTGCACAAGGCCGCGCGGCGTCGCCAGCCCCGCCTGAGCCGCCACCGCCAGATAGGGTAGGCCGCAAGTCAGCGCCGCCGCCGTCGCGTACAGCGCGCAGACCCCCGCCCGCGCCCGCCCCCAGATCAGCAAGCCCAGCAAGGCCAGCGCCGCAAACACCGCCGTCTGATGAAACAGCCCGGCCAGCCCCGCCAGCATGCCCACCAGCCAGGCCCAGCCCGCCGTCGGCGCCCCCTTCCGCGCCAAGATCGAAAACCCCAATAAATCAAACAAGATATTCCAAGGATAGACCTCCACCGAGGTGGCAACAAACAGCGGAGCATACGAAACCCCGTAAAAAGTCGCCGTCGCCAGAGACAGCGATAATTGACCAGTTAATCTTCTACACAAAAACCCCACCAAGAGTACATTGCTCACCATCGCCAGACCATTGCAGGCACTGGCCACCGTCATCGCCTCCAAGGATGAAAATCGACTGACCACAACATAAATCCAATGCATCACATAATTGTAAATTAAATGATGAGGATGAAACAAATCATTCCCATACTTAATACTCAAAGAATAACCACACGAATCATAGACATAGCTCTTACTCTGCAGCGCCCAATACAAAATCAAAAACGCCCCCGCCAAGAGAGCAAACGCCACCACCGGACGACGAACCCGCAGCACAGACATCGCGCCCATGTAGCACAGGTGCACAGGCCCACAAAAGAGAGGGCCGCCCCAAGCCTCAAGCCAGCGGCAGAGCCGGCAGCCCGCACCTGCGGCGTCGCGTGTGCAGTTCGTGCCCGGACAGGATTTGCGCGCCCCGCTTCTCGGGCTGGCTAGCTCGTCCCCTGGGGGCGATATGCTGCGCCCTTGCTATGGTCGCCGCTGCTCACAAGAATCTGATGTCGCTGTTTCGGTACAATCCGCCGACCCGCAACGATGAAGTGATTCGGCTGTTTCACAATCGAGAAACCGAGCTGGATCTTGCCCTCGATCGCCTGCGGACGCTGCCTGATGCCGACAAGATCCTCGCCATCCATGGCATGCCCCGCTCCGGCAAGTCGCACTTCGCACTGCGCTTGCTGCTGCGTCTGAAGCAAGAGGGCTTGCCCTACAGCATCCTGCGCTGCAATGCCAACAGCCGCGGACGGGCGCGAGCCCTGCTGGAAGAGCTCTTCTTCAAGGCGCTCAAGTACATCGACGATGCAAAAGAAGGGGCACCGGCTGAACAAGTTCCGCACTTCGACGAGTACCGTGAGTATCTCGCCCGCTTTGAGAGTGTCGTCGGCCGCGACAGTGCAGAGTTCACGCTGGAGCGCACGAACACCAACGCCAGTCAGAGCGACGCTGGGGCCAAGCTACTGCTGCCCCCGTTTGAGCTGCATGCGCTCTCGCGCCATGAAGCACGCGAAGCCCAGCTCGATCGCGTGCTGCAGAAGAGCCTCAGCGAGCGCGAGCTAGCCGAGCTTCTGCGCTATGCCTTCGATCTGCTGGCCCTGCTGCGTCCCGAGCAGCGGCTGCTGTTGTTTGTCGATGATCTCGACCTCCTCGATCGTGGGCAGCCGGGTGCCCCGCTCGAAGCGGACCGCCTGCAGGAAGCGCTCAAGCTCTTGTGCGAACCGCCGACCCTGCTTGATCGTTCCGCCACCCTGGTGTTGGTTACGATGCGCAGCGATGGCTTTACCGATCGTGACAAAGACTTTGAAGACTTCGTCGCGATCCGCCTGCTCGATCCCGATCAACATGTGGCGATCTATGAGCGGCACATTCAGCAGTTCCATGCCGGTGAGCCGATCTTTACGCCGCAGGCCATCGACTGGCTGGAGGCCCGCTCGGGGGGACAGGTCGGCATGTTCCTGCGTCGCTGCCGTGAGATCTTCGACTTCTTCTACAAGCGACTGGCGACCGGCACGCTGATCGATGAAGGCCACATCAAGGAGTACGTGCGCAAGGACGTAAAAGACCTCTTGCGCGACGAAAGCTGCGGGCCGGTGATGCTGGATGTGCAGAGGGCGGTCTTGGCCGGCCAGCTGGACATCGAGCTGACGACTGAGCCTGGGCTTCTCTTGCATCGCGTGCTCTCGCCGAGCCTGGGCAAGAACATCTATCGCATCAACCCGCTTTATCGCGATGCGCTCGTCGAGCGCAAATTGGGTTCGTGACCGCATGAGCTACGCGGAGCACGTTCAGCAGGTGGAGCACGATCTGGCGCGCTTGTTCCGTAGTCGAGATGACGTGGAGGCTCGCTTGCGTGCCGTGGCCGCGCTGCCCAAAAGCGAGATTCATCCCGCGCTGTTTGCGCTGACCAGCCAATATCCCGGCGTGATCAGCCTGGGCTTTCTGCTGGGTCTGCGCGAGGCCGATCAAGAGAACCTGATCCGCAGCCTGTGGCCAGCCGGTGAGCTCCGCGACTTCGTGCAGCGCCTGCTGACCACTGTGCAAAAAGATGCCGGCCTAATGAACGGCTTCCGCCGCCTGCTCCCGCAGACAGTCCCAGCCGAGCCCCGCCCTCCCAGCATCGCACGCTCGACGCCTCTACCCAGCAGCGTGACCCCGACGAGCGCCACGCCCGTATCTGATCCTGGGATCCCTCTTGACGAGGGGCTGCGAGCGCTGATCTACAAGTGCTTACAGTCCCCTGAGCTTCCCTCGCTTAGAGCGCCTATCAAAACCGTCGAGAGGAACCCCAGCGGCAAGGAGGAAGGAG
>CALFYE010000455.1 GCA_937952145.1 uncultured Myxococcales bacterium | reverse complement strand
TGCGGCCCCATCCTCTGGAGCTCGACGGGGAATTAATTTGTAAACACCTTCTTAGTACGACTTGGTCACATCGCGGAATTGACAGGGATCTCCGTCTGTGATCTACGGGGACAATGAGGACAAAGCGGGATGCGGAGTTGGACCGGGAGTTAGAGGTGTACTTGAGTTCGCTGCTTGCGGGGATGGGGCGTCCTGAGCGGCTGCGGGCGCTGGGGTGGTATGCGGCGGGACTGCTTCTGTGCGGAGAGCGCAAGAGTATGGCGCCGATGGCGGCGCGACTGAGCGCAGCTCCGGCCGAGGCGGAAGCGATTCGGCAGCGGCTGCAGCAGGCGGTGGTCGTTGCCAAATGGGAACCGGGCGTGTTGTTTGCGCGTCTTGCGTGCCATCTGAATCGGGAGCTTGGCGACATCGAGGCGCTGATCGGCGATGACACGGGAATCGCTCGGCACGGCAATCACTGCGTCGGCACGGCGCGTCAGTATTCGGGGACCCTGGGACGTGTGGATCGCTGCCAAGTGATTCCCAGCCTGCATGCGGCGGGGCCGAGTGGCTCGTTCTGCGTGGGCGCTCGTTTGTATCTGCCGGAGGGCTGGACGGACGCACCCGAACGTCTCAAGAAGGCGGGGGTTCCCGACGGGGTGAAGTTTTCGACGAAATGGGAGCTGATGCTGGGTCTGCTGGATCAAGCGACGCAGAGCCCGCCAGGTGCCCAGAGCTTGCGATGGGAGAATCTGCCGTTTATCGGCGATGCCGGATACGGCGATGTGGCGGAGTTCCGTCGAGAACTGACGCGTCGGAAGCGTCCGTACCTTCTGGAAGTGATGCTGACCACCGCGGTCTGGGCACCCGGCACAGGCCCCGAAGTGCCCGAAGGAAGAATGGGCAAGATGGGCCGTCCTCGGACTGCGTATCGCGATGGAGAGCACGCGCCGGTCTCGGTCGCCGAGCTTGCGCTGAGCCAGACGCGTGATGCTCTGTCCGAGGTCACCTGGCAAAACGGCGACGGCCCGCAGCGACGAGGACAGTTCGGCGCGCTGCGACTCCAGCCGGCCAGTGGACACTGCCAAGGCAAGGCTCCCGAGAAAGAGCTGTGGCTGCTGTGGGAGTGGCCCGAAGGTGCCGAGCTGCCCGCGCACTACTGGCTCAGCACACTGCCCACCGATACGCCGCTTGAGCGCTTGGTGTACCTGGCCAAGCTGCGCTGGCGCGTCGAGCGCGACTATCAAGAGATGAAAGCCGAAGTGGGCCTGGACCACTACGAAGGTCGGACGTGGAATGGCTTGCACCACCACTTCGCGCTGTGCTCGGTGGCGCACGGATTCCTGGTGCTCAGCAAGGCGCGGTGGCAGCGGCAGCCGGCCCGTCATGCGCCGACGCAAACCCCGGCCTCGCTAAAAAAAACGGCACTCACAGAAGAGACCGCCACGTCGCAAACTCACTGACCCCAACCCCGCACGCACCGCACCGGCACACTGGACCCTCGCCGAAGTCTGCCGCCGCCTACAAGCCCTCCTCATCCGCTGGATCGGCCTCTGCCCCTTATGCTGCAGACCCATCGACCCACACGCTCCGATTCGCGGGGTTTCCAGGATGTGATCAAGTCGTATTAGTGCTTCCAGTGACCCTTGCCGCGGAAGTGACCCCAGCCCGGACCACCCCTCCAGCCCTTGCCTTTGCCATGACCGCGAATCAGGACGGGGGCCGGGGCAACGATGACGGCGGGGGCAACGGGTGCCACGACCACCGGCGGCGCAACCGGAGCGACCACGACCGTCGGGGCGGCGGGAGCGACCACCACCGGGGCGGCGGGGGCGGCCACCACGACGGGGGCCGGCGGGGCCACCCAGATCACGCCGGGCCACTCTGGCGGCGGCACGACCGTCACTTTGGGTCGTAGGGCGACGAACGGGCGGTACTCGACCTCGGTCGCTTGCTCTAGCTGCGGACGTACCGCGGCGACAGGCGGCGGGATGGGGCCCACGTAAAACACCACCTCATCCTTCACCTTGTAGCCCGGGCCCGTGGGCTGCGGATAGTCGTGATAGTGCGGGCCCTTGAGGAAGCAGAAGGTCGGGTTGGCTACCGCCACCGGCTCGGCAGTAGCGGGGGCGGGCACTGGGTGATGACCATAAAAGACAGTCTTTTGGCCCTCGTACCCAAAGGGCACGGGATCGCCAGTGAAGACGTAGCCGTCGCCGACCTGCTGATACAGGTTGGGGTGATCGGGCTGGTAGTTGTGGCTGTGCGGCACGTCGATGTAGCAGTACCCAGCGTTGGCACGGCCTGCCAAAGGATGCGGGCCGACAAAGCGCCCTTTCCCTTTCGGCGGTGCTGGCTGAGCTGCCGGCGGTGGTGGAACGGCCAGCACGGTGCTGACGCCGAACGCACCGAGCAACAAGGCTGCGGCAGCGAGTGTTCTTTGCGTCTTTCGCATCGTCTTCCTCTTGTCTGGTCAGAGTTCCAAGGAACGTTTTGGGGGCAGGGAGAGTCTCCGCATTCAGCCGTCCGCCCCTTGCGGTTAAGCACCCTGGGAACGGCAGTGATGCAGCATCGACACGTCTGCTCTGTCACTTTACCGTGGGGGGCAGGGGACGCACATCAGAAATTTCGGAACTGTGCGAATCGGCGTGGATGGAGCGCGCTTCGGCTCGCGCAGGGGCTCCCCGCTCGACGTACGCATCCCGTAAAATGGCGGGCATGGCCATTGCCTTGTCACAGCGCAGCCTCCGCCGGTGGTTGTGGATCACGACGGTGCTGGTTTCGCTGCTGGGGCTTTTGGTCGAGCTTGTGCACTACCTGCGGCCGTCGTTTCACAGCGTCGTCATCCCGTTGTTTTCGCTCAGCATCGAAGGCAACTTTCCGACGTGGTACGCATCAGGGCTGCTGCTCGGCTGCGGGCTGTGGCTTGCGGTGATTGCGCTGGGGGTGCGTCAGGGTGGCGGACCCTACGCGCGGCGCTGGGGCCTGCTGTCGGCCGGGTTTGTTTTCATGTCGCTCGACGAAGCGATCGAGATCCACGAAAACCTGGGGCGGATCTTCGATCTGCGAGGCGTGCTGTTCTTTAGCTGGGTGGTGCCGGCGGGGATCTTGGTGCTAGCGCTGGGGTTGCTTTACCTGCCGTTTCTTCGCCACCTGCCACGCGATAGCAGCCTGCGCTTTGTGCTGGCCGGCGGGCTGTATCTGACGGGCGCGCTGGTGCTGGAGCTACCGCTTGGGCACTGGGCCGAACGTCACGGGCACGACAACCTCACCTACGTCCTCATCGACTGGGTGGAGGAGACGCTGGAGCTGTGCGGCGCGACGTACTTTCTGCTCTCCTTGATCCGCCACCTCGGCAGCTACCTTGGCGAGCTACGGTGGGTGGAGTCAGGCAGCGAGGCCGCATGAGTGAGGCCCGCCGTTCGCCCTATCTGATCAGCGCCGCCTATGACTGGGCGTTCTTCCTCTTGCCGCCGCTTATGTCGCTGATCCTGGGCATCGCGATCTCAGGCAGCAGCTTTTCGCAGCGCGCGCTGTCGATAAGTGGGCAGCCGCAGACCAGCAGCAAGTTTGTCATCGGCATCCTGATCCATGCCCACCTGGTTGCGGTGCTGTTCCGCAGTCATGGCAACGCTACCATCCGCCGCCTGCATCCTGTGCGCTTCTTCGTCGTGCCGGTCGGCCTGTTTTTCCTGATCCGCTCGTCGGCCTGGATAGCGCTTTCGGCCACCGTGGTGGCGGTGTGGTGGGACGTCTGGCACTCCGGCGCGCAGACCTTTGGCTTTGGCCGTATCTACGATCGCAACCGCGGCAATCCGTCGGATGTCGGCCGGCGGCTGGACTACTTGCTGAATCAGGTGCTCTACCTCGGGCCGATTCTGGGCGGCGTGACCCTGATCGATCATCTGGCGCAGCTTGATGGCTATCGCGAGCTCGGGAGTCAGCTCTTCGTCGCCGTTCCGGTCTACGCAGTCGCTTGGCGCGGCCGCTTGGCCTGGACCTTTGTGATTCTCGCGAGCTTGTTTCTGACCTACTACGCGATCAGCTACTACCGCCTGCACCGCCAGGGCTATCGCGTCTCGCCGCTCAAGATTTTCCTGTTTGTGACGACAGGCGCCTGCTCGATCTACACGTGGGGCTTCAACAGCTGGGGCGAAGCGTTCTTCATCATGAACCTGTTCCACGCCGTGCAGTACCTGGCGCTGGTCTGGGCTACTGAGAGCGAGCATCTCTGTCGCTCGCTGGGCCGGCTGGGACGATCGCGGCGGCTGGTACTGGGGCTGTATCTGCTGTTCGTGGTGGTCTATGGCGTAGGGGCCGAGCTGGTCGATCTAGAGCGCGAGAACCTGTGGTCGATCACGATGGTCGTGGCCCTCTTGCACTTCTGGTACGACGGCTTCATCTGGTCGGTGGCCAAGCGCCAGATTTGATCGCGGGGTGTGCGGCGAGAGCGGCCTTGGCGGCCGTTCGAACAGGTGGCTCGGGGTCGTGGTGTGCAGCCTGCAGCAGGGCCCGACGGGCTCGGCCCCGGCCGATGCGTCCCAGCGTCGTCGCGGCGGCGATGCGGTTAGGGACCCGCTGGCTGTTGGCCAAGAGCTCAACCAGCGGACGTACCGACTCGGGCGCGGCGATCGCATCAAGCGCTGCGATCACTTCCAGCTGCACCATGACGTTGTCGAGTCGGCTCACCAGCGCTGGCACCGCCCGTCGGTCACGTAGCCTGGCAAGCGCTGCGATGACCTCGCGACAGGATCGGTACTCTCCTTGCGCCTGAAAGAGATCGAGCAAGGCGAGGAGGGCGGGTAGGGCGCGCTCATCGCGCAGGAGTGCTAAGGCCTCGGTGGCGCGCAGGCGAAGCTCCGGGTCGTGGTGTGGGCTCCGGCTTATCGCATGGACCATCGGCGCCAACGCTCGCTGCCCAGCGCGCAGCGAAAGCACAGCCAGCGCCGCCTGCAGCTCATCGGCTGGTAGCAGGATCGTGCTCGCAGCGACAGCGGGGAGGGGGGGGAGACCTCGCTTATCGGGCGGATCGGGGAGCCGCAAGAGCAGGCGGGCGGCCTGCAAGCGCAGAGCGTCATCGCCGGTCGTGGCCAGCAGATCACGAAGCCCGGACGTCGCGCCCACATCCCCCATGCGACCGCGCAGGATCGCCGCTTTTGGTGTCGGCCGGCGGGGTTCAACGGCCAGGTCGCCGGCGGCCCGCAGGCGTGCGTCAAGCCAGCGAGCAAGCTCTCCCCGCAGCCGCAATCGCGTCGCCGCCTGTGCCTGGCTCTGGTCCTGCGTCTCGCCGGGATCGGCCGCCAGATCGTACAGCTTAGTCTCGTCGGTGCGCAGCTCGCGCGTCAGCTTCCAGGGCCAGGCAATGAGTGCGTACTGCGAGGCCAGTCCCGAGACCGCGAGCTGCGAACCGCGAGCCGCACCCGGCTGCGCCGAAAGCAGGGTGTGTCCATCAAGCGTCGCCGGCGCGGTGTTTCCCGCAAGCTGCAAGAGCGTCGGTGCGATATCGACAAGCTGCACCGGATCTCTGTACACGCCAGCGGGGATCCCTGGCCCAGCCAACACGAGCGGTACGCGGATCTGTTCCTCGTACAGGTTGGTGCCGTGCAGGCTCTCGCCGTGATCGTTGAAGGCCTCGCCATGATCGGCGGTTACGACGATCTGCGCCTCGGGGCGCTCGGCCTGTAGGTAGCGGACGAGGCGACCTAGGGCCGCATCGACGACGACAAGTTCCTGATCGTAGCGATCGCTGGCGTGGTCACCGAACTCTGGGGCGCCACCCGCCTCATAGGGCTCATGCGGCTCGAACACGTGCACCCAGACGAAGGCACGCGGGGGACGCGCTTCGCTCAGGAAACGGATGGCTTCGCTGACGCTGTCGTTGGCACTGATGTAGTCGCAGCGAACGTGCTGAAAGCCAAAGTGTTCGTTGCGAAACGGCGCAAGGATCGCGGGATCGGTGACTGAGACGGCCGGTGGGTAGATCGCCGCCGTGGTGTAGCCGGCTTGCCGCAAGCGGTGGGCCAGCGTCGGCAGATGTAGCCCGGGCTGCATGCGGCTCAGCGGCCCGAAGTAGCGCCCAGTCAGCAGCGAAGTGATCGAAAACGAGGTGTGCGGGGCCTGCGCATAGGCATGCTCGAAGCGCAGCCCGCGGGCTGACAGCTCGTCGAAGACTGGCGAGGTCGGACGGTGATAGCCATAGGCGCCAAGGTGTTCGGCGCGAACGCTGTCGATGGTGAACAGGATCAGGGTCGAGCGCGGCCGCTCTCCTGCCCGTGAAAAGACGCGCAGCTCATTCGGGCTGGGGTCGGCCCACAGACAGCCCGACAGACAGAGTGCGCTCAGCGCGGAGAGTGCAGCCGCTCGAAGCCGCAAGACGTTCTCTCCAACCAGGCCGCACCCCGGCGCGAGATCGCTGCGATCCCGGGGAGGCGACGGGGGCTAGTGCACAAGGCCGCTGCGCGGTGCGGGATAGATCGCATGGCCGGGCTGGTTGCGCAGCGCGACCTCGATGGCGCGAATCCGCTCTTCAGCCAGTCGCTGACGCGCGATATCACCCCGCTGCAGGTACAGGTTGCGCAGGTTGGTGAGCATGCGTGACAGGATCGCGTGCTTGGGAGCCGGCACGACCTCATCTGGCCGCGGCGATCGTCGCTGGCCATAGACGCGGGCAATCAGATCTGCCAGCCCGCCAACTGTCATCGCTCGACCGTTGAAGGGATCGATCAGCACCGACTGTTTGCCATCCGCGCGCAGGAGAAAGTGACCCGGAAACGACACCCCGCGCAGCGGAACGTCCAGTCGGCGCGCAACCTCGATCGCGACAACGGCGAGGGTAATCGGAATTCCCAGGCGTCGGCTCAGCACCTCATTGAGGAAGCTGTTCCGAGGGTCGTCATAGTCATCGGTGTTCCCGCGGAAGCCCTGTTCATCCAGCAGGAACTGCACCAGGGCCACCGCCCGCGCCGTCCCTTCAACTAGACCCGACAGCGCCGGACGTGCCGCGTCCGCCAGACGATCGAGCTCGCTGAGGCTCGTGTCGATATCTAGCTCGGGGTACTCAGGCATCGCGATCAGCAGCGCGGCCTGACCCAGATTGATCTCTTCGTCGGGGCGGGCCACGTGATGCGCGAAGAGCGCCACGTGCAGACTGCTATCTAGGGGATCCATGCGGGCAGGGGACCAGGCGGGGATGACCAGCGGTGGGCCGACTACTTGGCTTTGGCGGAGGGACCTTCGGTCAGGCGATAGCCAGTCATCACCGACGGGATGACTACCATCTCGCGGTGACGCTCGATGATCTCACCGGAGGCATTGGCGATCTCGACGCGGGTCAGCGCCATGCTGATCACTTCGCCCGTATTGGGCCGGACAGTGGCGACGTATCCGGTCAGGTGATGGCCGTTCTCAAAGTCAAAAGTGACCCGGTGGCTGACCAGATCGCGAAGGCTTTGGCTCGTAGACATGCGGTTCTTATATCACGGTTTGTTGGGGCGCTGGGGCGCGATTGCATGGTCGCGACATGGGCCTGGCTGCCGTCGGAGGGCTCGCTTGCAGGGCGCCACCCTGGCCGCTGGTTTGGTCGGCTGGCTGGTGCCGACTGGGGGGGGTTCCGCTGCGTCGGTGCTTTCGGGTAAGGTGGGCCATCATGACTTCCTCGACGTTTCTTGATGAGCTGCGCTGGCGTGGCCTTCTGCACCAGACCACCGATGACACCGGCCTTGCCTCGCACCTCGCGACCGGGCTGCGCAGCGCTTACGTCGGCTTCGATCCGACAGCCGACTCGCTGACCATTGGCAACTTCATTCCGATCAAGTTGCTGATGCACTTCCAGCAGGCCGGGCATCGTCCGATCGCGGTGCTGGGTGGCGGCACGGGTCTTATCGGCGATCCCTCGGGCAAGTCGGCTGAGCGGCAGCTACTCACCCGCGAACAGGTCGAAAGCAACGTCCGCAGTCAGCGTCGCATCTTCGAGCGCTTGCTCGACTTTTCGGCGGGGACGCGAGCGGCCAGTCTCGTGAACAACCTCGCCTGGCTGGGCACGCTGAGCTTCATCGATGTGCTGCGGGATGTCGGCAAGCACTTCTCGGTGAATGCCATGATCCAGCGTGACTCAGTGCGCGATCGTTTGACGCAGCGCGAGCAGGGCATCAGCTACACCGAGTTCAGCTACATGATCCTGCAGGCCTACGACTTCCTGCACCTGCACCAAAGCCAGGGCGTCACGGTGCAGATGGGCGGCAGCGATCAGTGGGGCAATATCGTGAGCGGCAGTGATCTGATCCGGCGCATCAGCCGACCCGTCCCGGGGCAGGAAGCCGCGGGTGAGTCGTTCGGCCTAACTGCCCCCTTGGTGACCCGTTCCGACGGTGGGAAGTTCGGCAAGAGCGAGAGCGGAGCGATCTGGCTCTCTGCCGACCGCACGAGCCCCTACGCCTTCTATCAGTTCTGGCTGAACACCGCCGATGACGACGTGGTGCGCTACCTCAAGCTATTTACCTTCCTCACCCAGGACGAGATCACGGCGCTTTCCGCCGAGCACGCAAGCAACCCGGGCGGCCGGGCGGCGCATCGGGCGCTGGCGCGGCAGATGACGCAGCTTCTACACGGCGAGAGCGAGCGGCTGCAGGCCGAAGCTGCGGCGCAGGCGCTGTTCTCTGGCGATATCAGTGCGCTCTCATCGGCTACCCTGCGCGAGGCGCTGGCCAGTGCTCCAACCTCGCAGCATGCGCGTAGCTCGCTGGCTGGGGAGGGCTTGTCGCTGGTGGATGTTCTGGTCGAGACCGGACTCTGCAAGTCAAAGCGCGAGGCGCGCGAGTTCACCGGGACGGGCGCGGTGCTGGTCAACGGCAAGAAGGCGGGATCGGAAGACCGCTTGCGCACCGATGATCTGCTGCACGGCGAGTTCATCGCGCTGCGCCGCGGCAAGAAAAACTGGCACCTCATGCGCTTTGCAGACTGATCGTTTGTTGTGGTTCGCGGGGGGGCGGACTGACAACTACAGCGACGGCAGTACGACGCGGGCGCTGGCTTCAATGCGATAGCTGAAGCTCAGCTCGCGCGTGGCTCCGGCTTCCAGCTCACAGTCGAAGCGTGCGAAGCCATCCTTGCTGTCGTAGCGCATGCCGGGGGGCTGCGTGACGGTGATCTCGACGTCGCGGATCTCGCTGACCGGGACGCGCTCGGTGATCAAGAGCGGCTTTTTGGTATCCCCCAAGTTGCTCAAAAACAGGCGCACGGTTCGCGTGATCTTCTGGGTGCCGAGCACCGGCGTGGTCTCGCGCGTCTCCTCGACCTTGCGACGGACCCGTACGCCATCGTCGATGCCAAAGCCCAGCTCGAAGGCCTCGCCCGGGGCGACAAAGAGCGTTCGCCCGCGCCCCGCAAGCTCGCCCCCGCGGATGATGTGCACGGGGCCTGCAAGCAGTGGTCGCGGGCCGGTCAGCGTCGCCGTGGCACGCATGTGGGCACCGATGCTGCGTTCCGGATAGGCAATGCGTTCAACCTGGCAGGGCAGGGTCTGTGTGCCTATCTCGACGCGCACCGGCATCCCGCTTGCGGGCAGCGTGGTCGGTCGGGCGGCGGTCAGCGTTAGTGGCTCGCCGCCGTCATCGACACCGGGCATCTCGTCTACGGCCCGCTGACCTCGGCTGAGTCCAGCCACAGCGATCTGCTGTTCGCGCGCCTCCACCACCACCGTGCGCTTCTCTTGCTCGGTCTTGCGACGCAGGCGCAGGCTGTCTTCGCTTAGCGTCGGGGCGGTGGCGGCTTGAGCGGGGCGCGCGGTTGAAAACCGCAGCGGCACATCGCGCCAGTCTTCGCCGGTGCACTGCCAGGCGGTGGCCCACGTCGTGATCTGGAGGGTGTGGCTACCGTCGGCGGCCGTCGTGAGGCGACACTGATGCTCGGGTCGCCAGAGCGCGCACGGCGTTCGATACGAGACTTCGATCGTGGCGATGCCTGGGGATGATGACTCGATCTGCAGCTCGATCGCCGCCTCGAAGCGCGGCTCGATGCGACGGGACATAGCCAGTCGCAGCTCGCAGCGTCGCGCCTCGCGCTGAGCCTGCGTCTGCTCCAGACGCGCGTCAAACAGCGCGGTCAGGGCCTGCTGTTCAGCGGAAGACAGACATTGGTACGCGCTGCGCCAGCTAGTTAGATCGGTGGCCGCCCCCTGCGGAACCCGGCGTAGCGCGCGGACCCAGTGATTAATAAGGCCCGTCACACGCTGCTCATGCGTGGTCTGTGCTTCGACGGCCTTGTCCGCCGCGCTCGCGCGAGTTACCGCGGCCTGCTGCTCCGCCTCGCGAGCGGCGATCTCGCTTTCAGTGCTAAGCGGCACCTCGCGCACCCGGCGGACCACGCGGCTCGACAGGATGCGAGCGTTCCCAGACCTAAAGCTGATTACGCTGGCCAGCACGCTAGGATCGCTGACCATCGTGGCGACGCCGGCGATGCGCAGCCAGGACACGCCAGCGGTTAGGGGGCCCTGCAGGCGGCGTACGACTTCGGCCCGATCCTCGAACAGCGTGACGCGAACCACCTGGCTCGTGCACTCGACGATGGCTGGGGTGCTCGCGGACACCGGGGCTTTGATGCTGTCGCTGGGCTCAGTCACGGCGGTTCCCTCCCACGATCTCGCTCTTGGCCGGAAAGACGATGCGGTACGAGTAGTCGACCTTGGCCTTGCCACCAGCCGGAAGCGGCAACGACCACAAAAGCCCGCCGCGGATGGGGATGCCGCGCTCGGCCTGGGTGTATTCCCTGGCTTCGGGGCGGGCTGCTAAGAGATCGATGGTTACGCTCTTGTCGTCGCTGACTGGCAGTCGGTCGTACACCTCGACGGTCACCGCCTGACCCAAGGCCGAGCTCAGCTCGATGCTGACGTGATGGGTCACCTGTGTCGATCCGCCAAGCAAGCCGGTGGTCTCTTCCTCGCTGCGAACGTTGCGCGCGACGCGGACCCGATCCTCGACCCCCATGCCGACGCGCAGCGAGCCGCCACGATCGATGGCCGCGACGGGAGCCGTGGTCAGCAGGCTGCCTTCGACATAGACATCCACCGGGCCAGCCAGAAGGGGCGCCGATAGCGGATTGCGTAGCTCGGCTTCGCGATAGACCTCGGGCTGCTCGCGCGGCACGGTCAAGAGCCGCATGCCCGGGGCGCAGTCCACGCTGCGCAGCAGGATGCGGTGCGCAGTCCCATCGGAGGGGACACGCACCAGCCCGTCGCTGTCATAGCGGTGGTCGAACTGCCCGCGATGATGCAGCGGATCGATGTACTGACTGCCCAGCTGCAGACGTTCGATCTCGCCGGCGGCATGGCTGCGTAGCCGTTGTCCGTCGGTATCGGGCCTCGGCACCAGGCGTCCCCGGTGGGTCCGATCGTGGGCGCTGGCCAGGCTCAGGCGATCGAAGTCGAGCCACTGCTCGCTGGTCTCGCTCGTGCTGGCATCGACGCCGCCATCGTCATCCATGCCGCCGCCTTCCGCCT
The DNA here is from genome assembly GCA_937952145.1 of uncultured Myxococcales bacterium. GTDB lineage: Bacteria > Myxococcota_A > Polyangia > Palsa-1104 > JAEUJZ01 > JAEUJZ01. The sequence continues at coordinate 44,229 of CALFYE010000455.1, read as the reverse complement.
CGCCGTAACCGCCCCCACCGCCGACGTCCATCGCGATCGACTTCTTTAAGTAGTCGGCCCCGCCCGGACCGCCGCCGCGCATAAGTCCCCCCAGCGAGCGTCCTTTGGGCGCCGCCGCCGACGGGGCGGGGGGCGGAGGAGGCGCGCCAACCGACATCGGGGCCTCGGGAACCGGCTCAGCGTACGCCGCGGCCGAGTCTCCCGGGGACTCCAGCTCGGCGCGGTTGCGGGGCGGGGCTGCGCGCTTGCGCTTGCCCGCTGCCTTCATGGGGGGAGGCGCCGCCGCCTCTTCCTCCTCATCGAACGCCTGGGCTTCGGTGATATCGGATTCACACAACATCAACGGCGGTTCGATTCGCAGATCTTCAATGGGGGTGGCTGCCGACGGGGCGAGGACGCCATCCACTGCGGTCTCAGCAGCCGGAGGGGCCTTGCCCGCAAATGTCGCGTCGTAGCCCTGGAACAGCGCTTCGAGACCAGCCGGAGGTGGACGATAGCCGCGCCGTGGCGGGGCTTGGGCGCGCCCGAAGCGCAGCGACGGCAGCTCAGGTAGGCGAGTATCCAGCAACAGATCGGCCGTCGATACCGAGATGCGCGCCTGCGTCCAGTCTTCGCCCGACCGCTGCGCGAGCAGCACCTCTAGTAACCAAGTACCGCGTCGTTGGCCATCGCTGGACTCACTAATTCGTAGTGTGTAAAGCGGCCAGAAGCGGGCGGCAGTGACGACATAGCTCAAGCGCAGCGTCGGTATGGGGCCCCGTCCGGCCAGCGTGATGACCGCGGCCCGCGTCGGGTGCTCAGGGCCGGTGCGCTGGCGACTGCTCGCCTGCTCGTAGCCGGCTTCGGCAGCACGATGCGCCAGGCGCGTCGCTGCCAGCTCGCGCGATAGCTCCTCCAGCCGTCGGTCGATCTGCTGCTGACTTTCGAGCAGCAGGCCGGCCGTGGCCAGGGCATCAGCCATGCGGGCGCCGACCTTGTCGACGAATGAGGTGGTGCGTAGAGCCGGGTCAGGAGCGGTCTCTACCAAGCGGTTGCGCTGGGCCTGCAGCCGATCGATCTCGGTGGCGAGCCGCGACATCCGATGGGCCAGCGCGTCCACCTCGGCGGCGGCTGGGCCGGGGCTGGTCGGGGTCTCGGGAACGACCAGCGTGCTGCGGATCGACACCACCTGCCGCTCGGTTTGGCCGTCGCTGATCAGCGCCGCCCGCAGGCTGCCCGGATCGGCCAGCAGCGTTATGTCGGGAATCAGCAGGGTCAGCTGTTCCTCGGCGGCGATGGCTTCCTTGCTGGGCCCGCTCGGCCGCTCGGCGAAGCTGGCGGCTGGGATGGTCCGGGTAATCACCGCTCCTCGCGCGTGAACGGTGACATGGGAAATCTCGGCTGGACAACGGATCTGCAAAGTTCCCTCCGCGCTCCTGGGCGCTCGGCCCGCGAACCCCAAAATGGTCTCTGCGCAAGCACTTCCTAGCCCCAGGTCGTGCCCGCGCCGCCGATAGCCGCGCCTGGCCATGCTCGCCGATCCTTTGGCCCCTGCGCGAGCCAAAACCGCAGCGCCAGCCGCCACCCAATTCCGTCCGGCAGCATCGGCTGTGGGGGCCATCCGCCAACTGGTGAGAATCCCAGTCTTTTTGCAAAGGCCGGATGGGGAAGAATAGGAATGAAAAGCGGACCCTAAATAGGAATCTGGAGCAGATAAGTGCTCATAGTCCTTTTTGGTGCCATAGGACCAGCGCACATCTGGAAGAACGCGCGTACATCATGCGCAAATCCATCACCTATTCGCAGCTCGTGCGCCGCCGATTTGCCCTCGCTGGTTGGCCGGCTGCCCATGGCGATAGACCGCGAGTAAGGGCGTTGATCTTAGAGAGCAATTCACAGTACGATGATTCGTCGCTCCATCAGCTGATGAGCACACTGACTCTGTAGAGAGTCGCGCGGCGGGAGGGCCGCGTTGGGGTTGGGGGGATGTTCCGGGGCGGCTGATTGGGGGAGGGGGAGTGTAGTCAGCTGCTGTGCATGCTTCGCGCGCAGCGAGAGGCAAGTAGGAATGACCAAATCGGATTTGATTGAAAAAGTAGCAGCTCAACTCAGCCTGCCAAAGGGCAAGGCTGAGCTCATCATCAACTGCATCTTTGACTCCATGGAGGAGGCGCTCAAAGGGGGGCACCGAATCGAGATCCGTGGGCTCGGGAGCTTCGAGATTCGACGCTACAAGGCGTACGAAGGACGGAACCCGCGCACTGGCGATCCGGTAGGCGTCAACCCCAAGCGGCTGCCCTTCTTCAAGGTAGGCAAAGAGCTAAAAGAGCGGGTCAACGCCGGGGCTGTCGAGGCGGAGCTAGCCGCCCGAGCAGCAGCAGCGGCGGCAGCGGCGGACAAGGCAGCGGAAAAAACCGCTACGCCGGCCGCGGCTGAGCCCAGCAAGCCGAGCGCGACCTCAGACCCCGCTACCAAGCGTCGGCGCAGCGAGAGCAAGTCATAGCGAGCTGACGAGAACCTCGCGACCGTTTTTGCCATCTGGGGCGCTGACGATCCCCTCGCGCTCCATTCGTTCGATCATGCGCGCGGCGCGGTTGTAGCCAATCCGCAGTCGCCGCTGAACCATTGAAATGCTGGCCTGCCGCGTCTCACCCACCAAGCGCACCGCTTGATCGTAGAGCTCGTCTGAGAGATCTTCCTCGGGCTCTTCCCCTTCCTCATCGCCCCGCGGCCGCAGGATATCCATGTCGTAGATGGGCTGTCCCTGCAGCTTGAGATGCTCGACGATGCGGTGCACTTCCGGGTCGGTGATGAGCGCACCGTGCACACGGCGCAGCGCCTGTCCGCGGTCAGTGAACAGCATGTCGCCCATGCCAAGTAGGTTCTCTGCACCCTGCGCATCGAGGATGGTCCGCGAATCGACGCGGCTGGCGACTTGGAAGGCAATGCGGGATGGGAAGTTGGCCTTGATGAGGCCGGTGATGACGTCCACCGAGGGGCGCTGCGTCGCCAAGATTAGATGGATACCTGCCGCACGAGCCTTCTGGGCGATGCGCGCCACCGAGGTCTCGACTTCCTTGCTGGCCACCATCATCAGGTCAGCAAACTCATCGATCAGCACGACGATAAAGGGCAGCTTGCCCGGCCTGTCGGCCATGTCGTAGTCGCTGTCGCCGAACAGCTCGCGCTGGCCTTGCTCGACGGCCTCTAGCTGCTTTTCGATCTTCTTGTTGTAGCCATTGATGTCGCGCACGCCTTCCTTCGAGATCAGCTCGTAGCGGCGCTCCATCTCGTCGACGGCCCACTTCAAAGCGAGGTTCGCTTTCTTGGGCTCGGTCACGACCGGCAAGAGCAGGTGCGGGATGCCTTCATAGATTGAAAGCTCCAGCATCTTCGGGTCGATCATGATCATCTTCACGTCGTCGGGCGAGGCATTGCATAGCAGCGAACAGACCATGCCGTTCACCGCCACCGACTTACCCGAACCGGTGGTGCCGGCGATAAGCAGGTGAGGCATGCGCGCCAGATCAACGCTGACCGGGGCGCCCGAGATGTCTTTGCCCAGCGCCATGGTCAGCTTGCTGCGAGCCTGTAGAAAGCCCGCGTCGGCGACGATCTCTTTCAGATAGACGGTCTCGCGGGTGCGGTTTGGAACCTCGATCCCGACGGCTGCTTTCCCCGGGATGGGGGCGACGATACGCACGCGCAGCGCTTCCAATGCCATGGCCAGGTCGGAAGAGAGCGCCGTGATCTTTGACAGCTTGGTCCCAGGAGCCGGCACGAACTCGTACATCGTGACGACCGGGCCGGGGTGGATCGCCGTGACGCGGCCCTTGACCTGATAGTCGCCGAGCGTGCCTTCCAGACGATGGGCTAGCTCCAGCATGGCGCGGCGATCGATGTCGCGCTGCGCCGGTTCTTCGTAGTCCAAGAGCTCGATCGGCGGCGTGGTAAACGGGCCTTTGTGCAGGGCCTGATAGTTGCTTTGCCGCCGCTTGCGCGGGGCGGGCGGTGCAGCTGTCGGAAGCGAGTGGGCTGCCGAGCTGAAGTCTTCGGCAGTGGGGCTCTCGTGCGCGGGCAGGACGATGGGGGGCTCATTCCCCTCTTCGGCGGGGCTTCTGTCGTCTAGTTGCACGGGCTGGGACAGGGGCTCGTCAGGGGGGCCAAAGGGCGAGCGCGGTGCGGCGCTGGCCGCCAAGACTGCTGGCGTAGCCGCCGGAGCCCCAGTCCCCACCGCACGATGCTCCGCGCGATGCTCGGGCGCAAACTGCGGCGGAGCAGTCATGGGCTCCGTCGCTGCGGTATCTGCGGTGCGCTCGGGCACGGGGTCGGGCGTCGGTGCCGGCGCGGCCTTGCGCTCGATGATGACCGGCCCTGCGTCGTCGACCGTCGGCTTCGCGGGGCCTGGGCGCTGGCTTGTCCGGGACGATTCAGTTGCACGCTTCTCGGCAGCGGGCTCGGTCGCGCGGCCTGGGCGAGAGCGCGCCGCGAGCGGTGAGCCCGAGGGCCGGACGTCGCGATCATCACCGTAGTCACGCAGCGCCTGCGGCACGCCTGGTACATCGCTGAGCGGATGCTGAGTCGGTGCGTTTAGGGGCTCAGCCGCCTGGGGGCTGGCAGGTTCGGCGGGGCGTGCCGTCGTGGTCGTGCGGGCTCGTCCCCACAGAGCGGTCAGTGCGCCGCGGATGCGAGCTAGGCCCGGCTGCAGTCGCTGCGCCAGTCGGGAAGAGAGCGCTCGCAGCCAATCAGCGATACGCGTCGATGCTCCACCCAAGGTCAGCGGCGTCGTAGCCAGGAGCGAGAGCAAGAGCAGGCAGGCCGAGACCAGGATCGTGCCCACCACGCCGAGGAGCGCGACACCTAGCTCGGCGGCGTACTCGCCCAGGGCGCCGCCCGGTGTAATGCCCTGCAAGCGTAGGCCATCGCCACCGACGTGTAGAAGCACGCTCAGCGAGACGAAGAGACCCAAGCCCCCGATGATCGGAAGCGGCGCGAGGCGGATGGCTCGGCTGCGCAGGCGCTGGACGGCGACGTAGATGAGCATCACCCCCAGACCGAGGGCGCTGATGCCGATCCCGCGATAGAGGCTCAAGGCCAGCCACTGACCAACGGGCCCCATCAGCTCGCCACTGCCGAAGATCAGGGAGCCAGCACTGAGCAGCACAAACAGGCCGCTAGCGAGGATGAGGACGCCGATGGCTTCGCGCTGGCGCACCGAGCCCGGGCTTGGCGGCGCTGCGGCTTCCTTGGCGACCGCGTTGGCTGGCCGGCGGGGGCTGTGGCGAGCGGCCGAGGGCCGGGCCGTGCGCGTCGCGGGCACGCCCCGGGCGGCAGGCATCGCTGGGTCGGGTAGGGCTTCGGGGGGAGGGGGCGCGACCGCGGCCGACTCGGCAGGGACCGACTTCTGGGCCGTGGCCGCATCCGACGTAAAGGGGGAGCTGTTCATGGTGGGGCCTAGCGCTACGGCTTGAACGTACTGCGCAGAGATCGAGAGTCAAATTCTGCGCAGCGGCGGGGCAGGGACGGCGACTAGGCCTAGTCGCGTTCGAGGTAGGTGTAGCCGGTGAGACCCTGCTCGTACATGCCGAGGAGCTTGCGGGTCTCTTCGATGGTCATGCGCCGGCTGCGCAGCGCGATCTCGGCGGCGCGGCGCATGCGAGCCTGCAGATCTTCGGGGCTGTGACCGACGTACTTGAGGACATCGGTGACGGTGTCGCCGCGCACCACGTGCTCGATGTGGTAACCGCCGCCGGGCGCCGAGAGGACGTGCACGGTGTTGGTGTCACCGAACAGGTTGTGCAGGTCGCCGAGGATCTCTTGATAGGCGCCGACCAGGAAGATGCCGATGAAGTAGTCGCCATCGCCCAGCGAGTGCAGCTCAAGGACGTGCTTCACATCGCGTGGGTCGATGAACTGGTCGATCTTACCGTCGCTGTCGCAGGTGATATCGGCCAGCACGGCGGCACGCGTCGGCTCTTCGTGCAGCTGGTGAATCGGCATGATCGGAAACAGCTGATCGACCGCCCAGCTATCCGGCACTGACTGAAACATCGAGAAGTTGCAGAAGTAGGTGTCGCTCAGCGCGCGGGCCAGTCCATCGAGGTCCTCTGGCATCTGCGGCAGCTCACGTCCGAGCTTGAGTATCTTCTGGCACAGCGCCCAGAAGATGTCTTCGGCAATGACGCGGTCGTTTAGCGACAGGTGACCGAGCGTGAACAGCGTCAGACACTCGTCCTTGTACTCAATGGAGTCGTGATACGCCTCCAGCAGGTTCTTGCGCGAGACGTCGCGGTACGCTTCCCACAAGCGGCGTACGACGGGGGCCACACCGTCGGGCAGCGTGTCGGGCATCTTGCCGACATCGAACTCGGCGACGCCCAGGACATCGACGATCAGCACGGCATGGTGCGCCGAGATCGCCCGTCCCGATTCGCTGACGATAATCGGGTGCGGGATCTGCGCCTCATCGCAGAGCTCCATCAGCCCGTAGACCACATCGTTGGCGTACTCCTGCAAGCTGTAGTTCATCGAGCTTGAGAAGTTGGTCTGCGAGCCGTCGTAATCGACGCCCAGACCGCCGCCGACATCGACGTAGCGCAGGGGGGCTCCGGCCTTCGACAGCTCGACGAAGAAGCGACCGGCTTCGCGGATGGCGTTCTTGATCGAGCGAATCGAGGAGATCTGGCTCCCCAGGTGAAAGTGCAGGAGCTCGAAGCTGTCGAGCAGGTCGTGTTCGCGCAGGAAGCGCATCGCCTCCAGCATCTCGCGCGAGGAGAGGCCGAACTTGCTACGGTCGCCGCCTGAGGACTCCCAGCGCCCCGAGCCGCGCGTCGACAGCTTGGCGCGGATGCCAATCATCGGCCGGATGCCGTGCTTCTTCGACATCGCCGCGATGAGCGGCAACTCGCTGAACTTTTCGACGACGAGGATGATGTTCCGTCCCAGCTTGCTGCCCAAAAGCGCGGTCTCGACGTACTCGGCATCCTTGTAGCCATTGCAGATGATCAGCGCCTCTTCATCGTCGAGCATGGCCAGCACGGCGAGGAGCTCGGGCTTGCTGCCGGCTTCCAGCCCATAGTGATAGGGGCGACCGTAGTGGACGATCTGCTCGACGACATAGCGGTCCTGATTGACCTTGATGGGGTAGACGCCGCGATACATGCCGCGATAGCCGTACTCGGTGATCGCGGTGCGGAAAGCTTCGTTGAGGTCGACGATGCGACTCTTGAGGATCTCCGGAAAGCGAATCAGGAGAGGTAGGCCGATGCCCCGCTCGCGAACCTCATCAACGAGATCCTTGAGATCGATGCCCGTCGGATTTTCGGCGGCGTTGTTACTCGTGCTCGATGTTCCGGCGTTGGCGGGAAAGGCCACCAAATGCCCACTTTCGTTGATCTCAAAGTACCGCCCGCCCCATTGGCGCAGGCTGTAGATTTCGCGTGAATCGGCAATCGACCAACGACGTGGAATCGTCCCCGTTGAGTGCATCGTTCGGCACCTCCCTTGGCTGCTGGTGGAATAAAGCGCAGGCATGGTCCACAGACAGGCCCCCCGCAGCAATCAAAAAGTACAGATAGCCGCACGAGGGAAAAGACCCCGGACCGGGCAGTGGGTAGCTGGGTTGGCCCGCGCCGTTCGACAACCGGGTGACAGGGGAGCGGCAAGGGGGCGACAAGCATCACGGCTCGTCGCTAGATGCGCGGATTTGCGGGATGTTTCGCGCCTCACCAGATGCCCCAAAATCGGGCTGGCCAATACAGTTCAGATTCGATACCCTGCCCCCCGATGCTTAAGCCGATAGGAAAACAACGAGTCGCAGAAGAGATAGTTCAACAGCTCCGCAGCCTGATCCTGCGGGGTCACTATGCTACTGGCGAGAAGCTGCCACCCGAGCGCAAGCTCGCGGAAGATCTGGGTGTGAACCGAGCGTCCTTGCGAGAAGCTATCAAGGCGCTGGAGCAAATGGGCCTGGTCAAGACGCGTCAGGGTGACGGTACGCGCGTCCTCGACTTTATGCAGACGGCCGGCGTTGAGCTGGTGTCGCACTTGGTGGCCGGCGGGACGGATGGCACGACGGGAATCGACGTGCTGGAAGATGTGCTGGAGTTTCGCCGAATCTTCGCCCGCGATATCGCCCAGCTAGCCGCCGAGCGGGCCACGCCAGAGCAGCTGACCAAGCTCGAAGAGCTCGCTAAGCGTGCTGAGGCCGATCAGTCTCCAGATGATCTGCTGAAGCTCGACTACGAGTTCTATTTGGAGCTGACGCGGGCAGCGCACAATCGCGTGTTCACGCTGCTCATCAACACCATCCGCGCCGCCGTGCAGTCGCACGCCGCTTTCTTTGCGCAGGTCTCGCCCCCGGCGGCGGTGATCCGCAAGCACCACCGAGATGTCATCGTCGCGGTGCGGGCGCGCAAGGCCGATGAAGCAGCGCGCGTCGTGAACGAGTACCTCCTGAAAGCGCAGGAGATGGTGACCGCGCTCTTCCCCGGACGCAACAAGAGCAGCTAGTCCTTTCTCCTTCCTCCTCCCTCCTGCTGCCGGGCCTCCTTTGCCATCGCCAATTCCGTCGAGTACCTTAGCCAGCATGTCGACCCAGAAGCTGCCCCTGCGAACCGGTATGTTCATCGGTGCCGCCCTGTTGACCGGCGTGCTGATCGGCGCGGTCACCTGTGGGGGCACGACCGTCACTCCTGGGAGCAACGACACGCTCCTCGGGGCGCGCGGGCAGTGCGTCTTTCCTAGCTCTTGCTACGTCGTGGCCAAGAGTGGTGCGCTGGCCGGGCAGTGTGCGGATTGCAGCCATCGCGCTGAGAGTTGTCGCCTGGTCTTTGTCCCGGGCGCCGTCGGTGCGCCCGCCCTGGGTGGCCAGGGCGGATCGTTCATACCCGCCCTCAACGACATGGGTACCGATGGGGGAAGCGCGAGCACGGGGCCCACGCCCACCGACCCCACCGGCGTCTGCAGCTTCTACAGCTCTCCCGACCCCAACGTCGAGGCGATCTGTGGGACTGCGCAGTCGGTTTGTGTGGCGCGCGGTCCGCGCTGCAACGGGGGCAGCTGCGTTGCGGCCGGCACGCCGTGTGGGGCCGACAGCGCACTGCCACCGCAGCGCAAGCCGGGGGGGGCTGACAGCGACCTGTACTGCCCGTTTGCCGATGACCAATGCTGCCCGCAGGCGCCGGCCGATGCTGGGGCTCTAACCGACGCCCGCACCGACGCCCGCTGACCTCAGTCCGTCGCAGGCCGGCCGAGCCTTCGGCCAGCTCTTCCTGTCCACTTCAAAACCGCTCCGAGCAATCCATGTCTGTGGCTCGTCCCTTGCCTGCTCCGCTTGAGCACGCCCCGCCTAACGTCGAGTTCCATCGCCTGACCGCCCTGCAAGACCGCGTACGGCGCGGCGCGTTGGCGCTGTCCATCTCGCTCTCCTCTAACGCACTCACTAAGATCGAGCAGTACGCTCAGCTCCTCGGACTGTGGGGAGCCAAGATCAACCTTACCGCCATTCCTCTCGACGATGCAGAGCGCGTCGCGACGCATCATTTCCTCGACTGCTTGGCTTGTGTGGCGCAGCTGCCGCCGACGGCCGAGCTGCCTTCACCGACCCTCATCGATGTCGGCAGCGGGGCGGGATTTCCCGGCGTGCTCTGTGCCCTGCTGCGACCAGAATTGCAGGTGACCCTGGTCGAGCGAGTCGGCAAGAAAGCGGCCTTCCTGCAAGCCCTGCGGCGCGAGCTTGGGCTGTCCTATGCCGTCGAGTCGTGCGATGCCGAGCGACTGGTGCCCGGACCGGGCACGGCTGGCTATGGTCTTGCGGTCTCGCGTGCTGCGCTGCCCCCCCCGCAGTGGCTGGCGCTGGCGGTACGCCTGGTTGCGCCGGCCGGCTATGTACTTTCGATGACCAGCATGGCCGAGCCGACGCCGACGCTGCCTGGTGCGATTCTCATGGCCGAACATACCTACGATGTTGGCGCGGGTAGCAAACGGCTGCTTACCTGGCAGCGACAAACCGCGCGATAATGGCCAATCTCGTCTGCGCTGCCCATAGAAGTCCTGCGCAATCCCTACTTCGTCCTGCTGCAAGAGTCGCTGCCGCAAGGCCAGCAGCTTGTGCGGGTCATTCGCACCGCTGCGCCGTTTATCGATCTCGGCGACGCTCGCTTTCAATATAGCTACCTGATCTCGCGCCTAGATCGCATCGGCCGCACCGATCGCTTCCTTCTTGTTGATCTACGCATCGCGCCAGGCCGCAGTGACCCGGCGTTCGAAGCGATGATGGCGGAGGTGCGGCCGAAGATGTTCCAGGGCTTTCGCCGCGTCGGCGTGCTGACAGCGACTGCGACCGGCACGCTACAGGTGATGCGGCACACGCGACAAGATGGCGTCGATGCCCTGATCTCTAGCAACGAGTCGGATCTCCTTTCGTTCTTTCGGGTCAGCAAAGTCCGTCGCTAAGGCCGGCCATCCGGCGCCCAGCTGCCGGTGGGCTGGCGGCCCAGGGAACGTGATAAGCTGAGCAGTGCGCGGCAGCCGCCCTCGGTCTGCCGTCGCGCATCCAGGAGAAGCCGATGCATCGTCGTCCACCTGCCTCTGAGCCCGAGGTTCCCGCTGAGCTGAGCCTGCCGCATGTGCCGCCACGCGAGGTCAGCGACTTTCGCCAGCTGCAGCAGGGATTTCTGATCGAGCTGAAGGACGGACAGCAGGGACTGGTCCTAACCGTCGACCCCAAGGCCGAAGCGGAGGCGACTGCGCTGCGCTACGTCCGTGTGGCCTGGCCGCGTGATGGCGCGCTGCCCCTTGGGCAGGTCGTGGAACTCTCGGCCGCGGCGGCTGCCTTTAACGGCACCTTTTTGGTGCCTGGAGTGTGGTTCGCAGCAACCGGCAAGCTCACGCCCGAGCGAGTGGTCATCGAGGCGATCCATCGCGGACTGATCACGTCGAAAAACTGCGGTGTGGCTTGGCCGCTGCCGGCTACCTGGCAGCTCAGTGCGCAAGCCGCAGAGCAGGTCGAGAGCTACCTCTTCGAGGTCGCTCGCTCGACGGGCTGCGCGTTTCCGTTCCATGACATCACCAAGGCGCTGTGCCAGATGCACCTGCGACTCTCGGCTGAAAACCCGGCCCAGCTCGACATCGTGACTGGCGAGTCGATCAGCCGGGCACCCAAGAGTGATGACGAGATGCTGAGCGTGTGGGCCCGCACGCTGCAGCAGAAGATCATGCTGTCCGACTTCACGGTGCCGGGCGTCGAGCCGCCGCGCTAACCGGCCCTACTTTTCGTCGGGAAGTCGCAGCGGGGGGAAGGTATCGCCCGGCAGCGGATCGGCAGCGCGCAAGGGGGGAATCGGGCTTCTTGCGGTGGTCCTTGGCGAGTCAAGGCGGCTGGTCGCAGAGGAAGTAAGTCGCTCAGCCGTCAGCTCCGAGACTCCTGCCGCGGGCGCGTGGCGTTGTCCAGCAACGCCGGCCGTAAAGCTAAACGGCATGGCGAAGGCGAGCATCGCCAGGAGCAGACCGGCAGCAGCGCGAAAGGGCGTGGGCAGGCGAGGGGGCGTGCTGCGCTCAGAGACGGCGCCGAAGAGCTCGGCGGCAGGTCCGGCTTCGGGCTCCGCTCGGAGTGGAGTAGCGACGCGAAACATCCGCGGCCACTCGCCGTGCAGCGCCCGCACAAAGTCGGTAACCGACGCAAAACGCTCACTCGGCTTCACCGAGAGGGCCCGATCGATGGCGGCGGCGACATAGGCCGGCAGATCCGGGCGATGCAGGCTCAGCGGCGTGAATCTGCCATCGCGGATCTGCAGCGCCAAGTGCACCGGGTCGGCATCCCGGAATGGCTGCACGCCGGCCAGGATCTCGTACGCGACCACTGCCAGCGACCACTGATCGGCTCGTGCATCGACGGGGCCGCCCTCCTCTTGCAGCTCAGGGGCGCGGTATTCGATATCGCGCGCAAGCGGTGTGCAGATGCTCGCTTCGTCACTCTTCTCTCGCTCACCAGCCGAGCCGAAGTCGATGACCTTGACCACTGCCTGCAGCACATCAAACGCCTGATCAGTGGCGCTGGTCGCCACCTGCAGCACGATGTTCTGTGGCTTCAGATCGCGGTGCAGCACCCCCATGGCATGGGCGCTGGCGAGGGCGCTGCCAACCTGTCGCAGCAGATGACTGGCTTGCGCAAAGCTGAGCCGACCGCGCAGCTGCAAGAGATCGCGCAGCGTGCGACCGGGCAGATATTCCATGACCAGAAACGGCGCACCTTCTAGCGTGACATCCAGCGCGTGCATAAGCGGCAAGTTGGGGTGACACATCCGTGAGACCAACGCGCCCTCTCGTGCCAAGCGTCGGCGCTCACGGCTGTCGCCCGCGGTCGCCGGATTGAGCATCTTGATGGCGCAGACGCGCTCGCCCTGAAGATCGTAGCCTCGCCACACCGTGGCCACCGCCCCCTTGCCAACGATCTCGTCCAGTCGATAGCGGCCATTGAGAACTCGTCCAGGAAAACAGCTCGGAGCAGACATCGCATCCTCCTTCGTCACTGCCCAGCGTTTGCAAGGCGCTGGCCAAGTGAGTGGCTTCGCTCGCCCAGTCTGTTTTCGCGCACTTAGCCGCCGAGGTCTGCCCGCTCCCGGCGTGCGCCCATGGGCCTGAACTGGGCAGGCTTGTCGGCCCCCCGCTCGTCGCCGTACACTCTGGACTGCCGCCGGTGGGACTTTGGTGCGACTTCCGAGAGCTAGTTTTTGTACTGGATGTAAGTGGTCGCGCCGCCACTCCTCCGGCGGCATTTTTCAGCGTGCGATGCAGTAGGCGGGAATCGCGTATGGCCAGCCCAGCCCGACGGGGACGGCAATGAGTAAAGCCCCAAGCGCAGCAGAGCGCGTCGCCCAGGAAGACCTGGTGCTGTTCATCAACGCCTGTTTTGCCTGCAGCGGACAGTCCGAGTTCTACGGCGGAAGCGAGAGCCAGAGCGTCTCGATCCGTTTTCTGCACGAGTACATCTTGGGCAACTACCGGCGGCTTTACGCGCGCACCCTGGCGGCTGGCGTGAACCACTTCAACCAGGCGCTGATCATCCAGAATCTGCTGACTGCTGGAGCTCCCACCGAAGCTGTACAGAGGCACGAAGAAGGGCAGTTGATCTTGGCTGCCCTGCTTGGTCTGCCACCGCAGCGCGTGTATCACCTGTTTTCCGAGCTACGTCAGAGACGGGTGAACAATCGCCGCACGCGAGCCATCCTGCGGGCCTTTCTTCTGCGTCGTCGCGATCTGGCCTTTGATGCCGTGAAGTATCGCGCCCCCCTGCGCGCGGCAGCGGCCCACGCGCATCTGAAACTGCCGGGCGAGGTTGGGACGTTTCTTTTCGCGGCGCGGCAGCAGCGCGGGGGTTTTGCCACGCCGCTCTTCGAGAGCTTTCGGCGCGCGCACTACTCTGCCGAAGCAGTCTACGAGCTGCCCTACACCATCGCGGCTGGACTGGCGCGAAAGCATCGCATCCCCGAAGACGTATTCCTGAGCCAGATTCAGGCGCGCATGACCGCGAATGAGAAGCTGCGTCTGCTCGCGAAGGCCGAGCGCGCCGGGGCAACACCGATCGACTTCGATCTCTCGCGTGCGCCGCTGACCAAGCTGTGCCTCTACATCCTCCGCTACTCGCTGCAAGAGAGGCGAGCGCGCGGGGAGGAGCTCGCCGCCGCGCTGCGTGGGGCGGCCGAGCGCACCTTGGGGCACGGCCCGCAGCGTCGCAGGCTGGGACGGGTCGCGGCCATCTTGGATCGCAGCTTCTCGGCCTCCGGCTCGCAGGAAAAGCGGCGACGACCCCTGGCCGTGGCTTTGGCGGCGAGTCAGATCCTGCGGGCTGCCTCGCGCGAGTACCGGGCCTTCTGGACGCCAGGCCTGCCGCCCCTGCTTGCTGCGCAGGCAGGCGTTGGCGCCGCCTCCGCCTCGCCAGGGATGGTGACTGTCGAGCAAGAGCTCTGCGTGCAGGCGCAGGGGCAGACTGCACTGGGCGAGCCGCTCTTGGCCGCGCTCGCCTTTCGGCCCGAGCTAATCGTCATCGTCTCCGACGGTTTTGAGAACGATCCGCCTGGGGTCTGTCAGTCGATCGCAGCCTGGTTTCGCCAGCAGATCGATCCGCGCCGCAACACTGCGATCGTGCACGCAAATCCGGTGTTTGACTCTGATCGCTTCATGCCGCGGGCCCTGGGACCGGCGATCGCCACCATGGGCCTGCGCGATGCCGAAGACCTGCTGACCATGCTCGGCTTCGCTCGCTTTGCCGATGGTAGCGCCCCCCTCTCGGAGCTGGAACAGTACCTGGCCGAGCGGCTGCCCCAGGTCCTAGCCCGCTTGCAGGCAGAGCCGGCAACGAGCAGCGATCGCATCCCGGCAGCAGCAGCGAGCGCACACCTTTTCCCGCATGAGGAGCCGGCATGAAGGCCGTCGCGGGACTCATGCAGACCTTGCTGCTGAAGGGCCTGGTCCCGGCGGCGCCGCAGCAGTGCGGATCGGTGCGCCTGGTGCCGCTTCTGCGGCCGCAGGTGCGGGGCGATCTGCGGCTGGCGCTGCAGCGCTATCGCCAGCCTTTAAGCGTCGTTGCCCTGGATGGTCCGCCCGACGGGATGCAGCCTGGTGGCGCGATCCTGGAAGGCCTGAAATACATCGGCTACATCCCGCACGGCCTGGTGGTGTCGTATAGCGAGGATGGCAGTCCGGTGGCCAGCCTCGGTTCGCAGATCTGTGAAGAAGGTGCGGGGCGCGGTGGACAGCGCAGTCCGGTGCGCGACGTCCAGCTTCTGCATCGCATGGTGAAGCGCGAGAATGAGAATCAGCTGCGCTTTCTGCCGCTGCATCTGGCGATGGAGGGCTTCTTGGCGCTGCACTTTGGCGGTCCTGAGATCGCGTGGAGTGAGTACTCGCGTCAGGCCCTGCGCGAGGGCCTGTCACCGCGGAGTGAGTCGGCGATGCCCGGTCGGGCGGTGGCCGCACTCGAAGAAGCCCTGCGCATGTTCGAGATCCACGATGCGCAGTGCGGTGTGTTGGTCTGCGTTGCGGATGCGCTGGCGTCCGTCTTCATCGTGCCGCACCCCGCCGACTATCGGGCCCTGCATCACAGCCTGATCGAAGACTTTTATGGCGAGCTGATCGCGCAGTACAGCCACCTTTATCGTCGCCTCCCTGTACTTGAACCAGCCTCGGCGACAGCCGGCGCGGGGCGGCTGCGCAGCCTGGATGAGCTGCACGGCTGGCTGCAGCGGCTGCGCGCGGACTGGGGAACGGTGGGTGAGCTTCTGTGCCAGGGCTTGGCCGGGCGCAGCGTGCATGCTGAGCGGCTGTATCGCCTGGGCCCGTTTCAGCTGCAGCGCTTCCTCACTGGCCTTGTTCTCGACGGCGAAAATCATATCGGCGAGGCCATCGTGCGCGACGATGGAACCGTCGAATATCTCAAGAGTTTTCGCCTCTCGGACAAGCAGGTGAAGCGCGCCTACCTGCTGCAGATCCTGTCGCATCACCACTGGAATCTCGACGCCGCCGCGGCGAGTCAGGGGCAGAGCCGGGCGCAGCTTGCGCAGCGCCTGATCAACGCGGGCTTTGCGTATCTGCTCTCCGATGCGGTGCTGCGGGCGGCCCGTAAGCGCTAGCTCTGGCCATCGGTTTCGGACGGCGAGTTGGCTGCCTTTCCCGTCGGAAAACAGCCACCAGAACCCCTACGTTTTGTGATACGCTAACAGGCGGAGTTTCTATGCATTCTCGACGGCAGCTTACCTTCTTACTCTTCTTTGCCTTGGCCTCTCCGACCGTGCTTCCCAGTCCCGATGTCGGAGCTGCCAAGAAGAAGGCGGCCAAGGGCAAGGCGCCCGCGAAAAAGGGGGGCAAAGGGGGCAAGGCAGGGACCGCAGCTCCCGCGCCTGCTCCTACGCCACCTTCCGCCACTGAACCCAGCACAGCCGCTCCGGCGCCTCCGGCTACTGCGCCGTCCGCCGCCTCTCCGCCTGCCTCAGCACCAGCCGCCCAAGCGCCTGCGCCAACGGCTCCGGCCGTGGCCGGCAAAGGCGCGGCTGCTCCCGCTCCAGCACCCGGCAAGGGTCCGGCGGTGGCCGCACCTGCAGCGCAACCGCCGGGCAAGGGGACGGCCGTAGCAACCCCGACCCCAGCCGGCGCAGCCAAGAGCCCGCCAGGCTCGCCCGCCTCGGCAGCCCCGGCAACCGCAGCGCCACCCGAGACCGCAAGCGCAAGCAGCCCAGCACCAGCGCCCAGCGACCCCAGCCGAGATCCTGCGCCAACCCCGGCCGCAGATGCCGGCAACACAGCGGAACAGCGGGCGCAGGCCATCGTGGATCTGGCGCGGCAGGGGCAGCGCGATCAGCGGGCGGGACGCAGCGAAGCCGCACAAGCCAAGCTGCGCCAAGCCTGCGAGGATGCTGAGCGAGAGCAGCTAAGTGGTCCGCTGCGAGCCCAGATTCACCTGATCTATGCCTGGTCTCTGCTCGCAGCAGGCGACAGCGCTGGCGCACAGCGCGAAGGGGAGCGTGCCGCCGAGCTCGATCCGAAAGATGCTGAAGTGCAGCGTGATCTCGCTGAGCTGCAGCGAGAAAATGGCCAGAACGAGGCCGCTGCCGCGAGTGCTCAGCGGGCGCTGGATCTGGGGCTCTCCGGCCGCGATGCCGACGAGATGCGGGTCTTGGCTGGGCGGGCTGAGCCCAGTGGTTTTCGCGCCCGCTTCCGGGCTGAGGCTGGGCTCTCGGTCGGCTTCGACTCGAACGCCGCGCAGGATGAAGACTGCCAGACCATCGCTGGCAAGTGGACCTGCGGCGCTGGCAAGAACCAGAGCGCGCGCCTTTCGAGCGTGCGGATCTTTCGCGCGCTGCGCGAGGATCCCGTGGTCGGTGCTGATGTTTATCGCCGAGCCGTCGCCGCCGACTACGCCACGGCGCAACCAGCGCAGAATCAGGCCGCGATGCCGCTTGAGCTCGCGCTGGGCGCCCGCTATCGCGTCCTTGGCTCGGCGCAGACTGGGCTATCGGTGGGCTACCAGTTTCGCCAGCTCTTCATGGTGGTGGCCCAGGGGGCAGACAACAACCTGCTGCCCAGCGCCGAGTCGTATCACCTGCAGCGTCACACCTTGACCGTGTCGGGCCAGCTGCATCCAAAGTCGTGGCTGGACCTGGCGGGCCGGCTCGATGGCTTCGTCACGCTAAGCGGCCTGTCGGCCTTCACTCCGTTTCAGGGCGGCCTGCAAGCCACTGCCAGCGGGGTCGTCACCGAGTCAAACCGCTGGGCAACGAAAGCAGACATCGTCTACTACTTTAGGCAGTCGTTTGATGAAACGAATGACGGCTACTTAAGCGGACATCGTCTGCGAATTCGCGCCGGACAGGAGCTACGTCTGGGGTGGGTGCGGCCGATGCTGTCGTATCGCTTCACCTACGACGCAACCGGCGTGCTGACGGCGCAAGCGCCGCTCGCGATCATGTACGCCTCTAGTTCGCAGCCCACTGACCCACCGCAGCCGGCCAACTTGGGCACCTATTCGTACAGCGCGCCGCTCAGCTATCAGGGGCATCAGCTCAGCGCCAGCGTCAGCCTGGACTTGCCGCTACAGATTCAAGCGCAGGCCGCATTGCGCTACGAGTTCATGCTCTATAACGGCCTGTACTCGGCGACCTATACCGGCCTGGCGGTCGGGGCGATTCCGGCGCTGCCGCCCTTTGCGCTACCTGATGTCCAGCGCGCCGATCACCGGGTGATGCTAGAGGCCGCGGCGCAGAAAGATCTGCCGTACCACTTGAGCCTGGGGCTCTCGTATGGCCTGCTGGCCAACTTCTCGAACGTGGCCAACGCGCTCGATAATCGCAGCTTCAACAAGCACCGCGTTCTGGCCAGCCTCAGCTACTACTACTAGGCCCGCTGGGCGGCCGGGCAGCGCGATTCCCACGCCACACTTCGGAGCCGAGCCAAGCGTCCCACTGTCGACGGGCGCGCGGGCAGCTGGCTGCTAGCGACTACTTTCGGGGCGGGTAGCGATCAAACATCGGTAGCTCATGGGCGTTCGCCATCCAGGGGATGCGGTCGGCGATCTGGATGTGCACGCGGGCCGGCACCAGGCTGGGGTCGTCGTACGTCGCGCTCTGGATATCGACGATGCCGGGCAGCATGTGGTCGTTCTTGTAGAACAGACCAGTGCCGCAGTCCGGGCAGAAGTACCGTCGCCCATGCTCTGACGAGGCATAGAGCTTGGGCGTGCCTCGCGTCACGGTGCAGGCACTAGCGGGATACATCGTCCAGCCGACCATCGGTGCGCCAGAGTGTCGTCGGCAGTCCGTGCAGTGACATAGCGCGTGCGTCTTGGCATCACCCTCGACGCGATAGCGAATCGCTCCGCAGTGACAGCCCCCTTCGATCACATTCACATTTCCGCTTGTGGTCATGGCATCTCCTCCGCGGGGACGTGGTGTCGCACGGCAGATGGCTTGCAGCAAGCACGCAGTGAGCGGACCGTGTGCAAGGCTGCCGCGCTCGCGGGGTGGGAATCGGGAGCCGGAGGTATGGCGGATCGCGACGAGGGTTACGTCGGAGGCAGCACGCAGACCGAGATCTGCGGAGCCGTGGGGAACAGCGTCACCGGCTTGCAGGTGCCGCCGTTTGGGCAGGTGAAGTTGGCATCGCAAGTGGCCGTGCAGCGATAGACCAGGACGTCGTTCTTGTCGCGCATCGGCGCGCACAGCAGGCCCTCATAACAGGTCGTGCGACCGACCAAGAGCGCGCAGTCCGAGCCGATGGGCTTGTAGTTTTTGGCCTCCAAGCACTGGTAGTTACCGGCTTGGTCTACCGGCCAGCAGGCGCTGCCCGGATCACAGCCACCGGGCACCACGGTCTCGCAGCGATAGGGTGGCGCCGCGCCGCAGGCTGCACTGCCGATCAAAAGCAGCGCAACGAGCGGACGCAGCACTTGCCATCCCCACCGCCGGTCACCCGGCTTCACCGACAGAAATGTCTCCGTTCGTTCGAGCATCGAAGCAGCAGTCTGTGACATGCGTACTCGACCTCTTAGACAAACAAGGGCATTTCTTCGCTGGCCCCGATCGGGAACTTCCGGGCCGGCTCACTGTCCGCAATCCCTGCCACCTTGCGCAGAGCGGTCTGGATGTGCTCGCAGCGAATGCGCGTCCCGTTCGGATCGGCCTGCAGCGTCGAGGGATTCACCTTGTTGGCCCGGAAACCATCATCCGTCGAGCCCACCACCTTGCCCCCCGCGATGCCCGGACCGAAGAACATCATGCTGGTGATGTTCCAGTGATCCTTGCCATTCTGGCCGTTGTAGCCGGGGGTGCGGCCGAAGTCGGAACCAACGCAGACCACCACCTTCCCATCGAGACCCTGGTTGCTGATCTCGGTGAGGATCATGTCGATGCCGTAAAGAAAGTTGCACATCAACGGCTGGTGCGAGTTGTCGTGGTTGCCGTGGGTATCGAAGCCGCCGGTGCTCAGGCTGGCAGCAACGGCGAGGCCGGTCTTGAAACCGGCGAGGGCAACCAAGGCTTGACGGTGCAGATCATTGCTGGCGGCATTGATCGCGGCCTGGGTGGGCAGGGCCGCCGCGAGAGTCGGCAGCGTGTTGTCAGCACTGCGCGCCAGGTACAGCTCTCCTGTCGAGCGAGAGAGGCGCGGCAGCGTCTGGCGCTTGCGCATGTCGTCTAGGCGCTCGCGCTGCATCATGTTGATGCGATCCCACGTCGCGTTGCTGTGATAGGTCGTCGCGGGATCCGCCGGGTTGATGCGGTTGGCGTAGGCGATGCGCTGCACCGTATCGACATTGCCCAGGCGCGTGAGCGAGGTCAGACCGGCGGTCGCTTCGTAGCCACCGTTGGCGATGAAGCCAAGCGGGTTGTTCGGCGTCTTGGCGGCGGCGACGACGGCAGCAAACGAGGGAAAGCCATCGGTGACCTGACCGCTCCAGATGGCGCGGGTGCCGGTGTCGTGGTTGCCGGTTGTGGTGTCGATGCCGTTGATGATGTAGGCGCGGCTCTGGTACTTGCTGAAGAACTGCTGCGGCCCATAAGCATTCCCAGCGACGGTAGCGCTGATGGGTGCGTAGCGAATATTTCCAGCCTGGCCGATCTGCGCCTTGGTGAACGAGGCATTGATTCTCGTCGGACCATCGCTGCCCTTGGGGTCGCAGCACAGGGTGGGATCCCAGCCACCACTGGCATGCACAAGCAGGAAGTACGGTCCGCCGTAGGTACTCGTGGCGGCAAACGCAGCGTTGTCCTTGCCAAAGGGAGCCAGCAAGGAAACCCCGCTTGCGGCAGCAAACTTTAAGAAGCTTCGGCGATCCATCTGCGAACTCCTATGTCTATGTCGCGTCCGGTTTCATGACTCGTCGGGGGTTTAGGAGCCCGACGAGTCGCCTACCGGAGCCTGGCGCAGTCGCCCATGGCGCGCTGCGCAGGCTCCGTCGCGGGGTTATTCCTCAAGGAACTTGTAGTCCAGCATCAAGAAGCTAAGGACCGCCATCCAAGAACGAACCGTGTAGTAGCGGTCATCCGTCACTACGATCTGGTTGTTCATGAGAGCCGCGCCCGTGTCGCGATCCCAGCGTCCCTGGCAGTCGTACGGCAGGCTGGTGGTGCCAGCCTGGTGTAGCTCACGCCAGGTCTTGACGAACAGCTGATAGGTCCGCTCGATCTCCGGATCGTTGATGTCCAGCTTCTCGCCGAGTATGCGTTCGTGCAGGTGCTGGATATTGCGGCGGATGTTGTTGATGGCATCGGGTACCGGGAAGCCGTTGTCGTCTTCCGGCGCTTCCGACAGCTTGACGTACTTGAACAGCACGCGCTCCGCCGGCTGCTTGGTGTACTCCCAAGTCACGGCCTGGCAGGACATCTCGTTGGCCATGCGCTGACCGACGCTGACCATGATGCCGTTGGGCACGGTCAGGCGCTTGACGACATTGTCGAAGTCGATACCACCGTAGAGCAGGTTGTAGTCGGTAGGCAGATAGTCGCGACGCTGCGTGTCGTACGGACGGACCCAGCGGATGCCCAGCGTGGCGCCGATCTTACGAGCCAAGAGCTCAGGCGTAAGGAAGCGGCCGGTGCCCAGCATCTCAGCCTGCGCTGGATCCAAGCCACGGACGCTGGTGGCGCGATACAGGTTGCTCATGATCAGGCCCTTGAAGATGAGCTTCACGTTCTGCCCACCTTCGAGGAAGCTCTTGAGCACGCCCTGGAAGACGCGATCTTGGGCCTGCCAGGCCTTCTGCTTCGACGAGAACTCGGGATCGCCGGCGATGGGATAGGCGAGGGGTTCCTGGCCCATGATGCCGCGATAGACGATGTTGAGGACCGAGACAGCGAAGCGCGGGTCGTCCACGATGCGCTTGGTCAGCCACTGCAGCGCCGCTGGATACTGCCCGACGTTGTCGATGATGGCGTTGCCGAAGCCGGGCTGCGGCATGAAGGACGGCCAGCCCATGGCATTCGGAGTGAAGCGGCCGCTGGCATCCCACTTCTGATAAGTCGAAGCGACCGGATCGATGATCTTGTGGCAGGACGTGCAGTAGGCATCGTCGCGCGTCGGGGTCAGGCTGGTGACCGACGAGGGATCGATTGGACGCTCGGCCACGGCCAGAAGGTCGGTGGCCAAGAAGAACTTGAACGTGAAGCGCGCGCGGGCGCGGTTGATGTTGGTGGTGGTCGTGGGATAGCGGTTCAGGAAGACCGGGGTGGTAAGGATACCGGCGTGCGGCAGGGGAGTAGGTGTCCCCGCCACCGGGATCGAGACCTTGGCCTCGCGGAACTCGTAGTAGTCGGTGAGGCTGGCAAAGCCCAGCTGCGCCGGGTTGAGTCCATAGGTCTTGGCAGAGTACGGGTTTACGACGGTGTAGTTCGCAGTGAGGATCTCAGAGAACGGCTTGTTGTTCTTGGCAACGTAGGCCACGAGCTCCAGCGCTTCCGCCGAGATGCCGTAGTCTGACCACTGCCGATCGTACTGCTCGCCCGTCGTGAGGTTGTTGTCGTCGGGCTTGCCGTTGCGGTACCAGAACTTGTTGGGATAGTCCGCCGAGTTCAGGAGGTTGAGGCCCTGGCCCGAGTAGCGGCCGGTGAGCAGCGTGTCGTTGTAGAGCTCCTTGACCCGCTCGAGGAAGGCCTTCTCGTTCATCATCGAGTCAAGGGCTGCACTCAGCGCGTCTTCGCCGCCCGTATTGACCGAGGCGAGCTCGGCATCGGTGGGCAGCCGTCCCGAGAGCTGCAGGCTGGCCTTGCGTAGCGTGGCCGCGGGATCGAGGACGGTCACTTTTTCCGCTAGCGCGTCGGTCTGCACATCGCAGCTCACCGGGCTGCTGGTGCGACGCACCATCTCTTTGAGAATGGCGTACTCGGGGCCACCTTCGGCGATGACCGCGCCACCACCGTGATCGATCTTCCCGACGGGCTTGAGCAGCAGGATCGACTGTCCGTCGTACTGCGTCTTTGCCACTTCAGTGATGTTGGTGAGGTTGAGCTCCAGGAAGCCCGGGAAGGCCTGCGAATACTGCAGGAACTTCGCGTTCTTCTGGGCCGCGACACCTTCGGGGGCGTGGCACTTGATGCAGCTCGTGGCGATGACCTCAGCCCACACTTTCTGTTCGTAGTATTGGCTGTTGCTAAGGCACTGGTCGGCGCCGCAGCCACTGAGGGCGGAACCGGCGCCAACGAACAGGCCAGCAGTCAGCAGGCGCGTCGTAAGCGAGCGGGGACCGACATTCTTAAGGCGGGACGTAGGCGCAGTTCTCATACGTTTGCTCCTCGTTCCTAGGGGGAGATAACAGAAGGCTAGATTTGTTGTACACAGTACAAAGATGCGGTCTCCCTTGTCTACTGCGATTCCGTCGGAGATTCCACCTACGCGAAGCGAAAGGACAATTCGAGCGAGCGTGATACCGTGTGGCTATGGCAGAGAACGACGGGCGCGCAAAAACGTCGCCCATGGAAGGTGGTGCAGCGACGGGGCACCAGGTAGGACCGGGCGCTGAACGGACTTCCGGATCGGCGGGAATGGCGGCCGTGCCGACGGCGGCAGAGGATTCGGCGGGGATTGCAGCGGTGCAGA
Source organism: uncultured Myxococcales bacterium (assembly GCA_937952145.1). Lineage (GTDB taxonomy): Bacteria > Myxococcota_A > Polyangia > Palsa-1104 > JAEUJZ01 > JAEUJZ01. Next base: position 21,171 of record CALFYE010000455.1, on the reverse strand, counting down.
CTCAGATCAGCGCACTGCGTGCCGATATGCAGCGCTTGCAAGAGCGTATGGCTGCGTTGCACACCCAGGTGGCCACCGCGGTGGCCGAGGCCCCGGAGATCAACGCTCGCATTAACGCAGCCTTGGCCAGGCTGGCGGCTGCGCAAAAAAAGAAGGGGCCGGTGTAGGGCAAGCGCGCAGCGCAGAAAGCCTTGCCCTGCACTTCATGACCTTGCCTCTACGGTCAGATAGCAGGCTCTGGGCGGTGATCATTTTGTCCGCTTGTCAGCGCCCACGCTCCGTCGGTACCATATCTAGTGAAGGGGTAGTAGCTAGCAGGAATGGAACGCCCTAGCGATCAGATTCGCGAACAAGACGTCCCATCCGAACGACGCGTCTGGCGGCTCCGGCCGCTGTACATCGGCGGTACCGGAATCGTCGCGGGCCGCATCGTCGACTGGACTGGTTCCTCTGAGCTGACGATTGGCCGCTATGAGGGGCCGAATAGCGCCAGTCGCTGTATGTCCGTCGATGATGGGCGTGTATCGCGGCGGCATGCGCGGCTGTTCACCACTGGCGGACGCACGTTTATCGAGGACCTCCGCAGCCGCAATGGCACAGCACTCAATGGCGAAGTGCTGCGACCCGGAGAGCCACGCGCGATCGTCAGCGGTGATGTGATTCGCGTGGGGCAGTCGTTCCTGCTGATTCGTAACGAGCCGCTGTCGGAGGTCGATGGCGCGGTGCCGTCAGTCGTCGGCTGGTCACGCGCGGCCGGTCAGCTACGGCGAACAATCCTCACGGCGGCGTCGCACACCAAGCCCGTGCTGCTGCTCGGTGAGTACGGCACTGGCAAGACCTTGGTGGCGGAGGAGATTCACCGTCGAGGAGCCCGCGGTGGCGCTCTGGTGACGATTGCCTGCGATACGCTCACGGTGGAAGCCATTGGCGAGCTCTTTGCGCGAGCCTCGGGCGGAGCCGGCGAGTCGTCCGATGTCATCGACATGGCCAGCGCAAGCTCGCAGCGTCGCACTCTCCTCTTCGATGAGGCGACCAGCCTCTCCGCCGAGGCGCAGAACGCGCTGCTCTATGCTCTGACCGGAGGCGATCTTACAAGCTCTGGCAGCCGTCGTGGGCGACGCGATGCGCGCATCATGGTGGCCAGTGGCAAGCACCTGCAGAAGGGCGCCGCCGAGAGCGGCTTCCTGGCCTGTCTGCACGAACGCATTGACGCCACGGTCATCCTCCTGCCGCCGCTGCGCGAGCGCCGCGAAGACATCCTGCTGCTCGCGCAGTATCTCGCGGGGCCTAGCTTCCGTCCTTCGCCGCGGCTGGTGTCGCGCTTGCTGGCGCACTCGTGGCCGCGCAACATTCCCGAGCTTGCCCAGGTCGTGACCCGCGTCGAAAGCGGCAACGAAGAGGACGTCTACGCCAGCCTGTCGGCGCAGATGACGCCGCTGCACGAGACGCTGCTCGACTAGTCGGCCGACGCTGCGGTTCCCCCGCTTGCCCGCTTTAGTCCATCAAGCGGCGATGGCTACAGGCAGGTGGCGAGCTTGCGCGGCGGCGGCTTCTTCACCGGGCGCTTGGACGCGCCCTTGTCGACGATCTCAAAGCAGCCGCTGAGCTTGTCGCTGTCGCTGCACTTGCCGTATTCGTGCCCTTCAGCGTCGTAGTGCGAGAACATGCAGAAGCCCTGGCAGTCGTTGCCGTCGTGACAGGTCTTGCCGGCATCGCGCGTCTTGCAGTTGCAGGCCGGGGTCTTGCCCACCCCAAAGGCGCCCCAAGTGCCGTTGCACTTCTCGCAAGCGCGCTTGGCGGCATCGAGGGCGGGGTTGCTCACCTGAAGCTTGGCGCGCGCCGCCTCCGGGCTGGTCTCGCGCTGGCCGGTGGGACGGAAGTAAACGACAGCCTCGACATCGCCCGAGGTCGTCCATGGGACCTTCTCTTGCCAGACCTGCCCTGGAGGCACGACAGAGGCCGGCTTGTAGTCGATGCTGAAGCTGCGTCGATCGGACTCGTACATCTCAAGCTGCACGACCTCTAGGAAGTCCTGCGAGCAGTTCTTGGCCCGCACCGGGATCTCGCCATCACAGTTCTTGTGGCCGGCGTCGCACTTCAGCTTCACGTCAGTTGCAGCGACGGTCACTGAGCCTGCTCCAGCGCACGCAATCTTCGCGGCGGCTCCCGCCTCGGAGCCGCTCGCTTTGCCGGGCTTGGCGAAGCTCACGCCTCCCGCAGCAAGGCCGAGACCCAAAAGAAGAAACGTCGTAAGAGGGAGAGTGAAGCCTGAGCGAGGGGGGGATGAGGATGACATGGCTCGCCATACTACGGCGGCGCCAGCTCACACAAGAGCTACGACGGATCGTTCGCGGTGAGCTGCGTGAAGAACTGCAGTAGCTCACGATGATGAGCGCGGGCGTCCCGGCGTCCGAGCTCGATCAGGCGACCGGCGAACTCACCGTCGAATAGCACGTAGGACAGCAGATCCGATTCATCAGCGAATTCCTGCTCGCCCAGGCGGCGCAGGGCGTTGGCTAGCAGGCCCTGGTTGCGGCTTGCAAAGCTCGGCGAGCGCACGTACTCAGCGGCGAGGTGACCAATGTTTTCCGACGCATCGATCAGGATTGAGGCCAGCGGTCGCAAGCCGGGATGGGGATGCCGATAGCCCATCTCGTCGTTTAGCTCGTTGATGAAGCTAGAACCGAATCGCCGCTCGCCGGCGAGCAAGATGCGATTGATGCGCTGCAGTCGCTCGATGTCGTTCTCGACGCGATCGAGCAGCAGGGCATTGAGCGCCTTGCCGATCAAGAACCACGGACCGGGGAGGGCGGCCTGGGTTGGTGCGGGGGGCGGGGGCAAGGGGCGCTCGTACATGTAGCGCGGGTTGATGACCAGAATGCCGTCGGCGCCCAGGTGACGGGCCGGGGACAGCGGCACATTCATGCGCAGACCGCCATCGCAGTAGAAGTCGCCGCCGATGCGCACGGCTGGGAACATCAGCGGAATGGCTGCCGAGGCCAGAGCGTGCTCAAGCTGCAGCTCAACCCGCTGGGCCACCACCTTGCGATCGCTTGACCAGTGCTTGGGCCCGCTGTGCTGACTGCCCACGAACACTACAGTGGTTCCCGTCGAGACATGGGTTGCCGAGACGGTTACGCCATGCAGCAAACCAGAGCGCAGGTGTTCGGCGATGCGCGGAAAGGCAATGCCGCTCCGGATCACCGCTTCCATCCCCACCGGATCGATCAAGCCACCGTAGCGTGTTCCGGCGGTCTCTTCCGCCGAGGTTTGTCGCCCGAGCAAGCTGCCGACGAAGCGAGCGACGTAGCCAGTTCGCAACAGCATGACGTCGGCCATGCGCAGACCCGTCCACTGATTGACTAGCTGACGAGCCCGCGAGCGTGGAGCATCGGCGAGCGCGGCCAGTGCGCAGCCGTTGATGGCTCCCACCGAGGTCCCGCAGAAGATATCGATCGGCGGATCGCGCCCCAGATCACGCGGAAGCTCCTCAGCGATGTACTGGACTACGCCGATTTCGTAGGCTCCGCGCGCCGCACCGCCAGCCAGCACCAGCGCTACACGTCCCGGGGTGGGATACAGATAGGAAGGTCGCGACGGAACTGCCATCGGATCATTTTACGGGACGGCTGCCGCGGGCGGGGAGAAAGCCGGTGCCACCGCCGGGCTAGCGCTCAATCGGTAACCCAGGTCTCGCGCGACCGTCGAGCGCGGTGGCTGGCCAGCTCCGTCAGGTTCTTGTCCTGGGCCACACAGCCGCTGCATATAATCCGCGCCATGTCGCACTCATGCATGGGCCGTCGTACGCGCAGCCTGCTGCTGCTCGGTTTTCTGGGGATCTTGGGGTGTCAGACCACGGGCTCGCTGCTGGAACCTGAGGATGCGGGGACCAGCGACGATGCCGCGATCAGCGACGATCTGCGGACCGCCTCGTCCGTGCGCTGTCAGGGCAAGGCCGCACCCGCCCCCGGCACGATGATGCGGACCGTGATGTCGCGTGGCCAGAAGCGATCCTTCTTCCTGCACGTCCCGCCGGCGTACGATCCGAGCCGGGGCATCCCCTTGGTTTTGGCTTTCCATGGCTTGTCAGACAAGGCCGCCGACTTCATCAAGTACATCGATATCGAGCGCGAGGCCGACGCGCAGAACGTCGTCTTTATTGCTCCACAAGGTCTGGGCGTCGTCCCGGGGTGGAACGCGGGCAACTGCTGCGGTGAGCCGCAGCTCTTTGGCATTGACGACGTGGGCTTCGCTCGCGACCTCATCGACCTTGCTCGGCGCGAGCTGTGCATCGACGAGGGCCGCATCTATGCCATGGGATTTTCGAACGGCGGCATGTTCAGCCATCGCTTGGGCTGCGAGCTCAGCTCGGTGCTGGCGGCGATCGGCCCCGTTTCAGGGACGCCCATGGTCAAAGAGTGCAAGCCCGAGCGCGCGATCTCGATCCTGGCGTTTCATGGCACTGCCGATCCGGTGGTCGGCTATGAGGGCGGCGGCACCGGCACCTTCCCCAAAGTTCCCGAGGTCTTTGCCGACTGGGCACGACGAGATCGCTGCAGCGATAGTCCGCACCAGACGTTCCAGCATGGCGAGGTCACCTGCCTGACCTACGAGAAGTGCGCTGATGGCACCGTCGATTCGCTGTGCACCATCGACAAGGGCACGCACGTCTGGCCAGGCGCAGCCGGCGCGACCAAAGACATTGGAGCCACCGGTGAGCTCCTGCGCTTCTTTGCTCAGCACGCCCGCTAGGTCGCGACGCGCCTACCGCGCATAGAGAGGTCCTCATGAGCATCCCCCTGCCTCCACCTCGTCCCGCGCTCCGGCCCGCTGCGAGTCGCCTGGATCAGCTGCTGTCCACCGCGGCGGCCGACAGTTCAGGGGCCACGGCTCTGGTGATGGCTCAGGCCACTTTCACCTACGGTGAGCTCGCGGCTCGTGTCGAGTCACTAGCTTGTGAGCTCGCCGAGCGGGGCATAGGTCGAGGAGATCGCGTGGCGCTGATGCTGCCCAACACCCCGACCTATGTGATTGCGTTCTTCGCGCTGATGCGTCAGTCGGCGGTAGTCGTGAATCTGAGTCCGGCGAATCAGGGACGTGAGCTGGCGCAGATCCTCATCGACTCGGGTGCGGTTGCGCTGATCTCGCTCGACCTGTTTCTGCCGGCACTCTACAAAGTCCTGCCGGGCTCCCCGGTACGGCACCTGATCGTCACTTCAGTTCAGGGGTTGGATGAAAAGCTGCCGTGTCCGGCTGGCGTGCCTTCACCGCTGCGCTTTGAGACGCTCCTGCGCCGACCGCCGAGCGCGCCGAGTTCCACCGAGCCTGGATCGGCCGATGATCTGGCGGTCCTGCAATACACAAGTGGCTCGACGGGAAAGCCGAAGGGCGTGATGCTCTCGCACCGCAATCTCCTGGCGAGCGTGGGGCAGATCTGCAGCTGGATGCAGCACGGTGAACACCCCAATGCCGCGGTCCTCTGCGTCATTCCGTTTTTCCACGTCTTCGGCCTCAGCATCGGCTTGCTCGTCAGCATCGCCAAGGGCTACCGCATGCTGCTAGTTCCCCGCTTCGATGCCGTCGATCTCATGCCGATCTTCGCGCTGATCGAGGCGCAGCGTCCGATGTCGATCCCGGCGGTGCCAACCCTGTGGGCCGCGCTGCTCCTGCATCCCAAGGCCAGTGCTGGTCTGTTCGAGAGTGTCCAGGTGGCCACGAGCGGTGGGGCTCCGCTGCCGGCCTGGGTGCAGGAGCGATATCAGGCGCTCACCGGGCGACGCATCTACGAGGCCTACGGCTTGTCCGAGGCGGCTGGCGCCACGCACTGTGGCGCGTTCCCCGAGGGCGCGCCCCCAGGTTCGATCGGCCGTGCGCTGCCCGGCCTGCAGGCGCGCATCGTCGAGTACAGCGAGTCGGCACGCCCTGAGCTAGAGGTTGCCATCGGCGAGGTCGGCGAGCTTCTGATCGCCGGCGAGAACGTCATGGCCGGCTACTTTGGGCAGCCTGCGCTGACCGCGCGCGTCCTGCGCGACGGCTGGCTGCATACCGGCGACCTGGCCCGCTGTGATGCCGACGGCTACTTCTACATCGTCGACCGCGGGGACGATCTCATCCTGACGAGCGCCTACAACGTCTATCCCAGCGAGATCGAGTCGCTGCTGGCGACGCATGAAGCGGTCTCCGAAGCCGCCGTGATCGGCAAGCCGGATCGGCTGCGCGGTCAGGTGGTCTGGGCCTATGTGGTGCTGAAAGAAGGCGGAACAGCGACGAGAGAGGAGCTGCTTGCCTACTGTCGTGAGAACCTGCCCGACTACAAAGTGCCGCGGCAGGTTGAGTTTGTACCCAGCATTCCGCACAACCCGGCGGGCAAGATTCTGCGGCGCGTCCTGCGCGGGAGCCCGTCAGGCGATGCGCCGAGCTAGAACCGGCCGCGGCGGCGCAGCGGGCCGGTGGCGGGCCAGCTACAGCTAGTCGTTTTCGACAGAGATCAGGCCGCGCTTCACCGCGTACCGCACGAGTGCCGCGTGGTTCTGCAGGTCGAGCTTGCGCATGGCATTAGCGCGGTGGATCTCGACGGTGCGCGGACTGATGCTCAGCTTGTCGGCCACGGCGGCGTTGGTGAGCCCTTCGGCCACCATCTTCAGCACCTGACGCTCGCGGCCGGTCAGCGTGTCGTAGGGATCAAACTCGCCGCTGTCGCGCGTCTCGTAGGGCTCCAGATCCGCTTCCGTGATCGAGGGCGGCAGGTAGCGACGGCCCGCTGCGATCTCTTGGATGGCGCGCAGGATCTCGTTGGCATCTGAGGCCTTGAGTGCGTAGCCGGCTGCCCCACAGCGCAGCGCCTCAGCGACATAGGCCTTAGTGGCGTGCATCGATAGAATCAGGACGCGACAGCGCGGGTACAGCTTGGCTACCTGGCGCGTGATGTCGAAGCCGCTGACGTTTGGCAGCATCAGATCGAGCACCAGCACATCCGGCTTGTGCTTGGCGATCAGATCGACCACCTCCAAGCCCTCTCCTGTCTGGCCCACGACTGTGAGGTCGGGCTGAGCGGAGAGCAGAGCGCAGAGGCCCTGCCGCACCACGGTATGATCGTCTGCTACTACAACTCGGATCAGCTTTGTCATAATCATTTTCTCCGACGGCCTTGCGCCTAGCTTGGTGCTCTCCTCGGGGGCGCTAGGGAACGCTAGGGCCTTTGTTCTCCAAACCACCCAAAACGCGCAGCGACGCCGGCTGGGCCTCGACGAGGTCTTCCGCAGGCGTGGGTTGCAAAGGCAGCTCTGCCGTCACTAGAGTGCCTTCGCCTGGTCGTGACTCCACGGTGCAAGTGCCACCCAGGAGTCGTGCGCGTTCAATCATTCCGGATAATCCTGCGGCTTGTCGTGCCGAGAGCGCTCCTTCGGGATCAAATCCCTGCCCGTGATCTTCTATCTGAAGTCCCAAGAGCACTCCATCCGACCAAATACGGACTGTGGCCTCATTTACCTTGGCGTGGCGCGCCACGTTGGTCAGGGCCTCCTGTGCGATGCGGTAGGCCGTACTCTCAAGCTCGGGAGGAAAGCGCCGATCGACGCCGCGCTGCAGCAGCGAGACACGGATATGCATCAATCGGTCAAAGCGCTCGGTGAGCCAGCGGAGCGTGGGGACCAAGCCGAGATCGTCGAGAATCGTCGGCCGTAGCTCCAGCGAGAGACGGCGCACGCGCTCAACGATATCGCCAACCAGCTCCTGCGCGTTGCGCAGCGCGGTGCGGGCATCGCCATCTTCCACGGCCGCCGGCTCGATGCGCTGCAGGCTCAGCTTAAGTCCCGTGAGCAGCTGGCCGATATCGTCGTGGAGCTCGCGCGCGACGCGACGGCTCTCGGTCTCTTGCGCGTTGGCCAGCCGGCGCGACAGGTCCTGCACCATCTGCAGGGCTTGCACGGTCTGGGCGCGCTGCTCACGCTCGCGGTCGAGCGAGTTGGCCAGCACCGCGACACGGTCCCGCTCGGTCAGATCGCGAATGATGGTCATGGTGGCCGACCAGTCGTTCACGCGGACATGGGCACAGTGACCGCTGACGTGAACGATGCCGCCGTCGCGCCGCAGGAGATAGAGCTCAGTGGGCTGCGGGCACTGCGCGTCGGCGCTAGCGAGGAACGACGTGATGCGCGGGATCATCCGCAGCTTCTCTGCCGCCGGCAGAAGCAGCGTGGCATCGGTGCCTGCGAGCTGCTCGCTATTCTCGTACCCCGTGATGCGCAGCAGCGTCGGATTGACGTAGCTGATCGTCGTGCCCTTGGTCAGCAGCAGGCCATCGGGCGAGCTCTCGGCTAGGTTACGGAACAGGCTCTCGGAGTCCCGCAGAGTCTGTTCATTGCGTAGCTGCTCGGTCACATCGCGCAGGAGACCGATGACGCCCTCAATGCGGCCGTCGGCGTGGCGCAGCGGGCCATAGGTCACTTGCACCCAGAGCTCACGCCCCGACTGATGGTGGCGCAGCGCGATGGGAGCCGCCGTGAAGATCTCGCCCATGCTGGCGCGCTCGCGCCCCTCGGCCTGCCAGCACGAGACGCGCGGTGCCAGATGCACCTTGGCTCCGATCATTGACGTCGAAGGAATGCCCGTGCACTCCTCCATGTAGCGATTCCAGGCCTTGTAGGTTCCGGCGCGGTCGGTCACCACCATGCCAACCTGGGCGTTGGCAAAGATTGCGTTCTGCAGATCGATGGACTGCTGCAGCTTCTGCTCGGACTTGTGGCGCTCGGTGATGTCTTCGAGCATCGCCGCGCGGCGATAGGGTAGACCGTTTTCGTCGTTGATCGGAAAGACGATGATGCGCACGTGACGCACGGCCTGATCCGAGCGCCGCACGATGCGGAACGTGCGCTCGGTATCCGGCATCGCCTCTAGCGTTCGCAGACGCTGCAGTCGCTCGCCAAAGTCGTGCAGATCGTTGGGATGGACCAGCGTGCGCCAGACGGTGATGTCCTGCATCAGCTCGGCCGGTGACAAGCCCGTCAGATCGCGGAAGCTCGGGCTGACGTAAAGGAGCTTCAGAGAGTGAGATTCGAGAATCCAGAAGACTACGGGCAGTGCGCTAGTCAGCTGCTGGAAAAGCTGCGAAGTCTCGTGCTCCGAGAGCTTCGCCGCCTTCTCGGCAGCCTGGGCTTCGAGGTAGCGCGCATTGGCCTGTTGCAGCTCCGCTTCGAGTCGCGAGTTCGTCGCGCTCAAAGCAGCCAGGCGAGTCAAAAGCTCGCTCCAGACCTGTTGACCTAGGTTCTCCATGGGCTGACTACGACGGCGTGAGTAGTACCACCTAACACCTGCTTACTCAGGTTACTCCGATTTGTCGGCGGTGGGTAAGTAAAGTGCTTGGGAACGTGTGACTAGATCGACGCGCATATAGGGGATTCTAGTACTGTGCCGCGCATGCCTGAGCTACCCGAAGTCGAGACGGTATGTCGTGGACTGGCTGCGCAGCTTCTCGGAGTCCGCATTCGTGAGGTGGAGGTAGTACGTCGCGACCTGCGTGAGCCGGTGCCGACCGACCTGCGGGAGCGCCTGCGTGGGCAGCAGCTGGTCTCCGTGCAGCGACGGGCGAAGTACATTCTCTGCTGCTTTGCAGACCACACCATGCTGATTGCTCACTTAGGAATGACGGGCCGCTTTACGATCTGCGCGCCGCCACCGGCCACGCTTTCCACACACGATCACGTGGTTCTGTACACACAGGACGGTCGCGCGGCGATCTATTCCGATCCGCGCCGCTTCGGGTTGCTGGTGCTGGGACGCAGCGATCGACAGGCCCTGCATCCGCTGCTCAAAGATCTGGGACCCGAGCCGCTGGGCGCTGAATTCACGGCGGACAGTCTCCTTTCCAAGGTCGCGCGGCGAAAGAGTCCGCTTAAGACCCTGCTCCTCGATCAGGCGGTGGTGGCGGGGCTGGGGAACATCTACGTCAGCGAGGCCCTATGGCGGGCGCGCCTGTCCCCGAGCCGACTAGGCTGCACGCTTTTGCGGCGCGAGGCGACGAGCTTGGTGACTGCAATCCGCGCCGTGCTCAACGACGCGATTGCCGCCGGCGGCTCAACGCTGCGCGACTATGTTCAGGCGGACGGCTCGATCGGCGGCTTCCAGACCCACTTCGCGGTCTACGACCGGGCCGGGGAGCGCTGCGCGCATCGGGGTTGTAAGGGGCATATCGAACGCGCGGTCCACGCCGGACGCTCAACCTATTTCTGCCCTCTGTGTCAGAAATAGGAATGAGCGTATGGCGGACGCAATGCGCCAGTGCGTACTTCAACAGAAATACGCTGGCGATCGTTGCGCGATAGTGTGGGGGAGGATCTGCGTGGGTATTGCGGGGGTTTCCCCGTAATGCGTTTAGACGCGTATCGGGGAATTACGCAAGATGGGTCAGCGAGTCAGGCTTACTTCTTCTTGGTGCCGCCCGGAACGTACTTCATTAGGCGCTTCTCACCGACGGTGTGAATCTTGTTCTCGCTGACCAGCTCGGCCAGCGGGATGCGCAGCTTATCGGCCAGCTCTTCGTCCTCGATGCCAGCCGGCTTCAGCTGCTCATCACGAATCACGGCCGCCAGCTCCGTCCGGCTGAGGCCGGCTCGGTGCGACTCCAGCAGGCGCAGCGCGGCGCCCTTCAGTCCGGCCTTCTGCTCGTCGCTGAGGCGGGTGCGGACCTTCTCGCCCGAGGCCTTCTCGGCGGCCTTGGGAGCGCCGCCCTGGCCGCTGAGCGCCGCCGCCAGATCGAGGATGCCCATCGAGGCGACCACCGACCAGACATCCTTGTGACGCTGAATGCTGCTGACAAACTGCTCAACCGTCACGCGGTTGTTCAGGCGAAGGTTATTCAGCGTCGACACTGCAGCCTTGCGGCGCACATCTTCGTTGATCGCCTGCAGCTCACGCTGGAACAGGCCTTCTAGATCATTCCCGGAATCATTTCGTGTTGCGGACATGGTTTCCTCCTAACGAGGCGCGCACCGTACATGAGTTTGTCTGATGCGACAAGCGATTCATGCGCAGTTCAATCAACACAGCTAAAACAGCAAGTGTCGGCCGGATATCAAACCATGCACGCGAACACACCGGGGGGGGAGGCCGGGACGCCGGGCGTTTCGCAGCCGGCCCCGCTGATCCCCGTCCATCGCTAGAGCCCCCGATGTATGGTGTGAAGGGGGTTGGTCGAGGGGCGCGCCGCTTCCACGGCAAGCGAGATGACGCGGTCCTGCCGGCGAGGGTTCTGGCCAGCCCGCTTTCACCGCGTCAGAGAGGAACGAGACCCAGGATGTCCGACGTCACTTCGGCTGAAAAAAGCTCACTCACGGACGGCCCCGAGCCCGAGCTAGCGGCGATCTTTCCTGTACGGACCGATGTGCCGGCCGCGATGGCTTGCCCGCCCACGCAGCCACGGGTGCTGATCGGCGGAGAGATCCGCGTCTGGGACGGCCGTCGTCGGGACGTCGGATCGCCGCTGTGGCTACGTGAGGGGGCGGAGCGCGAGCCGGTTCCGACGGTGCTGGGGCAGTCGGCGCAGCTTACGCCCGAGGTCGCAGGGGAGGCGCTCGCGGCGGCTCGTTCAGCCTGGGCGCGCGGAGCCGGTCGCTGGCCGACGATGCGGATCGAGGAGCGCATCGAGGCGGTGGAGCGCTTTACCACCGCCATGATCGCTGTGCGCGATCGCGTCTGTCGCCTATTAATGTGGGAGGTCGGCAAGACCTGGAGCGACGCGCAGGGCGAGTTCGATCGCACAGTGCAGTACATCCGCGACACGATCGAAGCGCTCAAGACGCAGGATCGCGACAACAGTCGGCTGCAGTTTCGCGAGGGCATCATTGCGCAAGTGCGGCGGGCTCCGCTTGGCGTGACGCTGTGCATGGGGCCGTTTAACTACCCGCTCAACGAGACCTTCACGACGCTGATTCCGGCCCTCATCATGGGCAATCCCACGGTCGTGAAGCTGCCGCGCTTCGGCGTGCTGCTTTGGGATCCACTATTAGAAGCGTTCGCCGACGCCTTCCCCCCGGGAGTGGTCAACATCGTCAACGGTCAGGGCAGCGAGATCATCCCGCCGCTCATGCAGACCGGGCAGGTCGATGTGCTGGCCTTCATCGGAAGCTCGAAAGCGGCGGATGCGATCAAGGGGGCTCACCCTCGGCTGCATCGGCTGCGCTGCATCTTGGGCCTGGATGCCAAGAATCCCGCGGTGGTGCTACCCGATGCCGATCTGGCGGCGACGATTCCCGAGTGCATCAAGGGCGCGCTGTCGTTTAACGGTCAGCGCTGCACGGCGCTTAAGATCTTCTTTGTGCACCAGGCGATCGTCGAGCGTTTCACCGCCGCCCTGTGCGAAGCGGTGAGCAAGCTGCCCCAGGGCATGCCGTGGGTTCCCGGCACGCGACTGACGCCGCTTGTCGAGCCGGACAAGGCCAGCCGCCTGAATTCCTATGTTCGCGACGCACAGGCCGCGGGAGCGCGCTTGGAAAACGGCGCGCATGGGGCACCGCGTCTTGCCTACACCGCGTATCAGCCGGCTGTGCTTTCGGGGGTTACCTCGGCGATGCGCATCTATCACGAAGAGCAGTTTGGCCCGCTGCTGCCGATCGTGCCGATCGCCGATGTGTCGCAGTTCACCGACTACATGCTCGACACCACGTACGGGCAGCAAGCGTCGCTGTTTGGGCAGGACGAGCGCACGCTGGGGCGGCTTATCGACGTCCTGTCGACGCAGGTCTGTCGCATCAACTTGAACTCGCAGTGCCAGCGCGGCCCTGACGTGTTTCCGTTCACCGGTCGCAAGAGCAGCGCCGAAGGAACGCTATCGGTCAGCGATGCGCTGCGCAGCTTTTCGATCCGCAGCATGGTGGCGGCCAACGGCAACCCAGCGGGCAAGGCGCTGGTGCGCGCGATCTTGGATCACGACCAGTCAAACTTCTTGAGCACCGACATCATCCTCTGACCCATCGGCACGGAGCCGAACATGGCCTGGACCCCGGTTGCCCACAGCAATAGCGAGTACATGGATCTGTCGCTCGATCGCGATCGCGGCCTAGCGCGCATGCGGCGCAGCGATCGCAGCATCACATTGGGTACGGCGCCGCTGGTCATCCAGCGCTTTGTGCAGGATCTGGAGCGCTTGATTCCCAGCACAACGCGCCGCTCATTCCGCTTGCTCGTGGACTCGCGCGAGGCTCCGCGTGCCGACCCCGAGCTAGAGTCGACGCTGTCGGGACAGATGAACCCGCTCATGATGCAGTTTGCCTGTGTCGCGATCTTGATCAAAACGCCGATCGGCATCCTGCAGATGCGGCGCCTGCTGCGCGGCTGGGGTACCCCTGCCGATGTCTTTTCCGACGAGGCGGAGGCGATCATTTGGCTTCTGCGCAATCCCATCGCGGCGCCGTAGACAGCCCCCCGGCTTGCCGTTTGTTTACAGCGTCGGTGCCAGCAAGCGGCGGTAGCTGGTCTCATAGGCGGTGATGGCGGGGGCGCGATCGAAGCGCTCGACGGCTGACTGTCGCGCCGCCTGCCGCATGCTTGCGTGTAGGCTCGGATCGTCGAGTAGCCGACGGATCGCCGCGGCCATGCCCGCGATGTCGCCGACGGGCAAAAGGTAGCCGGTCTCGCCCTGCAGGATGACCTCGGGCAGGCCGCCGACCTGGGTGGCTACGACGGGTAGGCCGCAACTTTGAGCTTCCAAGGCGGCCAGGCCAAACGACTCGCTCTGGCTGGGCAACAGGAAGACGTCGCTGCGCGCAAAGGCATCGCTGAGCGTCTGTTGGAAGCCGATAAACTCCACGGCGTCTGATAGGCCGAGGCGGCGGACGAGGTCCTCGCTCGGGGGGCGCTCGGGCCCCTCGCCGATCAGCAGCAGGCGTACCGGCCTTCCCGCTGTTTGCTGCAGACGGGCGAAGGTGTGGATGACGTCTTCGATGCGCTTGAGCGGACGAAAGTTCGAAGCGTGGCAGAGCGTAAACGGGCGTGCTGGGTCCGATGCGGAGGGCGCGCGGTCTGCCGGCCGCAGCGTCTCGGTATCGACGAAGTTAGGGATCACTACGATGGGCTTGCTGCGCGGCAGATCTAAATACGTATAGGCAGCGTCCTTGAGGAACTGCGATGGCACGGTCAGCGCATCGCAGGCCAGGAGCGCAAAGCGGTTGATGGCCCGCAGGCTGGGGCTCTGACCGACTCCGGTGACGTCGGTGCCATGCAGCGTCAGCACGGTGCGCACCGTCGGAGGAATCCCAGGGCCGGCCGCTAGAAGCTGCTGCGCCAAGAGCGCGCTCACGGCGTGCGGCAGGGCGTAGTGCAGATGCCAAAGGTCTAGCCGGTGCTCACGCGTCACCTCAGCGAGTCGGGCGGCCAGCGACAGCGGATAGCTGCCCATATGCGGCAGCAGATACTCCTCGACCTCGACGAGGTGCATGTGCAAGCGGGCGTGGCGAGTCGCGGGGCTGCGTTCGCTGTCCATCCACGGCCGTAAACGCTCGGGCACATCGGCACAGATGAAGTGCACCTCGTGGCCGCGATCGAGCAGCGCCAGGCCGATCTCGCTGCCGATCACACCGCTGCCGCCCATCGTCGGATAGCAGGTCAGGCCGATGCGCAGCGGGCGCTCGGTCGTCGAGGGAGGGGCAGACACCCTAGAGCTCCAGGCTGCGGACGTCGGTGTGGGTCAGATCGCGCTCGCGCAGGCTGGCGAGCACCCGATCTTTGAAGGCCGATACGCCGTAGCGGGCTAGGAAGTAGGGCAGGCTGTAGTGACGCTCTTGCGGGCCGCTCTGCGGATACAGGGTGCGCTGCAGGCGATCGATGCGCTGACACAGGACCTGATCGCGCTCGTTGCCCAGCCGCTGGTAGCGGCGCAGCAGGCGATCGATGTTGCGCTCGACGGAGACCTGGGTGCGTTGAGCCGCATCGGCAAGGCCGGGCTCGCGTCCAGAAAGCTCGGCCAGGGTACCCGCCAGGCTGCCCAGGAGCTCGCGGCGGAGCTGAGGCAGTTCATCGGCCAGCGTGTGGCCACCGGGCTCACGAGCCGAAAGCGCCGTCGCCAGCGCTGCCTCGCGTGGGCGCTCGACGTCCGCGGCCTGCAGGTGCAGCTTGGCCAGCAGCGTGCGGGAGCTCTCTTCCAGGCAGCGGAAGCGAGCCCGCGGAACCAGCAGTGGCTGCTGCAGGGGCAGGCTGCGCCCGAGCTCGTCATAGATCGGCGCCAGCTGGGCCCAGTAGTTGATTTCGCCGGGCCCTGCAACGTAGGCCATCGTCGGTAGCAGATAGTCCTGCAGCGGCGGGCGCAGGAGGGCAGAGGTGCTAAAGCGCAGCGGCTCGCGATGCAACATGTCCAGGAGTTCCTGGCTCGAAAACAGCGCTTGCGCATGGCTATTCCCCGCCGGCAGCAGCCAGCTGTCGCGATCGGGCTGATATTCCAGCCGATAGCGTGGGCCGGTGGCGGCGGTGTGGAAGAAGAACAGCGAGCTCCGGGAGCGCACGGCAACTTGCTCAGCAAAGCCGGCGGCGGCCAGGGCCTCTCCACGAGAGGTGAGCCGGCTCGAAAGCTGCATCCCCGAGCTGATGGCCGCGCGAAAAACTGGCTCGGCGGCCGCGTAAAGGGCGGGGCTGCGGGGGTTAAGGACCAGCAGTCCCTCGTCGGCAAACAACGCGGCGATAAGCCCCGCAAAGGCGCCCGCCAGGCTCTGACCTGGGCGGTAGTGCTCTGCGATCACGGCCAGCGTCTCTGAAGCATGTGGCAAGGGGCCCAGGCTATCGCGTAGCGCCTGAACCAGCCCGATCGTCTCGTCGCCAAGCTGGCGGTGCTGCACCGACATTCGCGGGTCGCAAGCCCCCGGGCCCGACTCGTTTGCTAGGGCCAGGGTCAGCCCTTCCAGATCGTGCTCTCCCTCGAAAACGGGCAGGTGACACTCGCGAATTTCGTCGAAGTCGTGATCTTCGGTCTGCAGCCAAAAGATCGGCACCACCTTTCGAGAAAGCTCAGCTGACAGGTCCGCCGCAAGCTGCACCGCGGTTGCGGCTTTGTAGAACGTGTAGAGCGGGCCCAGAAACAGCCCAAGCTGCTGACCGCTGACCACCGCCAGCGTGCCCGGCTGTGCGAGGGCATTGAGGTGTCGCTGCCGGGCCGCGCTGCCGGGGAGCCGCGCTTGCTGAGCGGCAAGCTCGGTCCACACCGCTTCGCTCACTGGCAGGCTTCGCGCGGATAGCGCAGTGGCTAGCCGTCTTCGCGCCGCAGCGTCGCGATAGTCCGCCGGCAGGAAGCGAGCAGCGCGATCTTCCCGTCGGAGATAGGCAGGAGAATAGGGGGCCAGCATGAGTGCCGCGCAGTCTACGACAAACCGACCGGCCGCTGCCTTAAACCGACCGGCCGCTCCCTTCTCTTGACGCCCGGGCGGAAATTTCGCATGACCTGCGGATGAAAATTCTGCTGGGCCTTGGGCTGCTCCTGCTGCCGACTACTTTTCTCGCTTGCTCCGATGGTGGGGCTTCGCACTGCGTCCCGGGCAACTCGGTGGCTTGCTCGTGCACCGACGGCAAGATGGGATCGCAGACCTGCAATGCGGGCGGCACCTTTGATGCCTGTCGCTGCACCGGCAGTGTGACCGATATGGGGACTGCTGATTTGCCGCCGGCCTCGGGACCGCGCCGCCTGTTCGTGACGGGCTTGAAGTACAAAGCCAACGCCCTGGCCTCAGTGTGCCAGAGCGTCGCCGATAGTCAGGGGCTGGGCGGAACGTGGAAAGCCTGGCTGTCGGGCGTTGGCCTGGGACCGTCGGGGCAGGTCTCGGCGCTGAGCCGCATTCAGGCAGCCGGTCCGTGGCTCTTGCTCAATGGGGAAGTCGCGTTCCGCAATCGCGGCAAGCTGGCGACTCAGCCCGAGGTGTCGATCAACATCACCGAGAACAAGGTCACGGTGCCGCTCAACGAGTACGTCTGGACCGGCACCAATCTGGGTGGATCGACCTCTGACAAGAACTGCCAGGACTGGTCGCAGACGAGCAACGGCTTTGAGGGCACCTATGGTGACCCCAACTCGATCAGCGGCTGGACGGATCGCGGCACCAAGACCTGCGACACCGCCCTGCACGTTTACTGCTTCGAAGACTAGGTCCGCGTCGCTGTCTAGGCGGGGGGCTCGCTCAGCGCAGCGAGGATCAGGGGGTAGACCTCGCGTGCGGCATCCTGGCCGATGAGCGGATCGATGTGGCCGTAGCCGGGCAGTACGTGGCGTCGATACAGCGTCGGGCCGTTGTGCTGTAGCAGGTGCTGATAGGTGCGCTCGCTGCTCTCGGGCAGGTAGTGGCGATCCTCGGCGCCGTGCAGAAAGGTGATCGGCAGGCGTAGGCGCTCGGTGAAACGCCCCATATAGGCCTCGCCCCCCGCTGCATCGACGAGATGCCCCGCTCGCACCAGCATTCCCAGGTGCTCCAAGATCGTCAGGTTGGCCGGGCCAAAGAGCTCGCCGAGTCCGTAGTCATAGGTCTGGGCGTTGAGCCGCGCTTGCTCGTAGAGCTTGCCGTAAAGGAAGGTGATGCGGCGGCTGACCGGGTTGCGATCGTGGTCGGCGATCGCCGCGGGCTGTAGCGCCGTGAAGCGATCGAGCAAGCGGTCAATCCAGCCAGGTCCCGGATCGGCCGATAGCTTCTCCACACCTAGATCAGCCAGCAGCTCGGCCAACAGATCCGGCAAGTGCAGGCCGGCGCGAAGCTCGGCTCCCGTCGGGACACAGACATCGGCGGCGCTTCCCGAGAGGATGAGCGAGCGCACTCCTTCCATGCCGGACTCGGACAGCAGCGCCATCAGCGTCGCGGTTCCGCCGAGGCAGTGGCCGATCACATCGACCGACGCTGCACCGCTTAGCTCGCGCAGCTTGGCGATCGCAGTCGGCAGATCAAAGCGGGCGATGTCGTCGCAGGTCGCGGCGCGCGCCGCACTGGGGAGCGCAATGCTGCTGCGGAAGTCGAGCAGCCACACATCGTAGCCGTGCTCGGCCAGGTACTCGACGAGGTTGGTGTCGATGGTGTCCGTGGTGAACATCTGGCTGGATACGCCGATGCCATGCAAAAGCAGCACAGGACCGCGCTGCCCTCCCGCAAAGCGCAGCAGGCGAAGTGGGCAGCCGTCCGTCGCTGCAAAGTAGTGCGTCTCGGGTGGGCCGACGCGCAGCGGGCGCTTCTTGCGCGGTGCGCCGGGGTGAAACGGCAGAGCCTCGCTGACGACACCGCCGTAGGTCTCGAACAAGACGCCGGCGAAGTAAGCGCCGAAGCGCCCAAGCGCCACCAGGCGTTCCTCTACCGAGTGCGCGCCCAGCGCCTTGAGCGTCGCTAGCTGCTTGGCGAAGTAAAGCAGCGGGATCTTCAGAATGCCGCGCAAAAGGACCGGGCTGCCTGCGTCGGGGCCGTCGTGCACGGTGGTGTAAAGCGTGGTGTTGTCGCGCCACAGGTTCAGCAGGCCATCGTCGCGGATCACCTTGAAGCCGGACAGGAAGTAGCGACGTCCCTCCTGCGTCAGGAGCGGCAGGCGGTAGATCATGTTGCGCACGCCCACCTGACCCTGATTTTCGACGAACAGCTGAAAGCTGCCGGTGTGCACAAAGATCGTCTCTGGCGAGAGGATCGGCGCCGTCACCGTACCGATGGCTCGCGCCTGATGCTGTGGATCGTGAATCAGCGCGTTTTCGTCCTGGGCGGCGATAGTCAGCACGAACGAAAGGCTTTGACCGGCCGCCTTGCCGCGCTCGTAGGCCCCCTCGTAGTTGTCGTCGGCCGTCGCTGTGACGAAGCCGGTCATGCTCTCGGTGAACTGCACGCCGATGGTGCGCGCTTCGGGATCGACGATCGGCACGCTCGGCAGCGACATGTCGCTCTGCCAGCCGCATTCGGAAACCAGAAGCTCGCAGCAGCGCTCGGCCATCGCGCTGATGGTGAGCAGCGGATTTACACCCAGGGGCGTCGGCAGGATTGAGCCGTCCATGACGTAGAGGCCGGGGTGAACCTCACTTCCGCTGCTGCCGCGGAAGACCTGCCCGCGATCGTTCACTACGCCAGCGCTGGCATCGTCGGCCATCACGCAGCCGCCGAGTGGATGCACAGTGATCAGCTGCTCGCGCGTGAAGTGATTCCACAGCGGCTCTTTCAGATAGGTGCCCGCGAGCGGCCTAGTGGCCTGATGCAGGACTTCGGTAATCGTCGAGAAGATCGGTGACTTGCCGACGCCGGGCCATGCGACCTGCAGGACATCGCGCTCTAGCCCCATGCGTCCGCGGTCGTTGTCGTGGCCCATCACCAAGTACGTCTGCGTGTTGTGCACGGCGCCGGTGTACGCACCAAACAGGTTGCTCTGCAGCGTGCGCAGCTGAGCCTTGAAGCGGTCCCACAGGCTGGTCTGCGTCGGCTGTCCCTCGACGTCAGCAGCCAGACCAAAGGCGGCCGGCAGCAGGCTCGCCACGGCCCCGGGGATGCTGCCTTCTTCGACCACTAGGCCGTCTTTCAGCGGTACGTCCTGTCGCAGATCGATGTAGCTGGTGATGCAGGGGCCGACTGGCTCGCGACCCCGCAGCGGGTGCGACCCGGCACCGATGCCGTTGATGGGGGTGTCGCAGTCGTAAGCGAAGCCCAGAAAGTCGGCGTTGCCGTTGAAGTGCTGTCCCAGGGCCGGTGATAGCGGCAGTCCCTTTTCGGCCGAGCGCAAGAGGATCTCCGTCGAGCCCAGCGTGCCTGCGGCCAGAATGACCTGGCGTGCGTGCACGAACAGCGGCTGATCGCCAAACAGCTCGCGCCCAGCCTCCAGGATCTCAAAGTGCACCAGCCAGCCCACTGGGGCCGGCTCGATGTAGCGCACCGCGACGGTGGTGAAGATCTCGGCGCCGTGGTGATGCGCGTCCGGCAGATAGTTCATCAGCGTCGTGTTCTTGGCGCTGTAGTTGCAGCCAGTGACGCAGTCGCCGCACTGCTGACAGCTTCCTTGCGGGACCCCGGCGGCATTCACCCCGGCGGTAAACGTCACGTTCAGCGGTGGGCGTCGCAGCGGCTTGCGCAGCCCGGCGGCCGAGCGCTCCTGCGCCTGCAGCTTGCGCAGGGGGGGATCCTGATGGGGGTACGGCGTGCTGCCTAGCATCTCTTCCGCCAGACGGAAATAGGGGTCCAGGCCGTGCTGTGCCGCTGCGCTGCGTAGGGCCTGCGGCCAGGCCGGCTGTGCGAAGACTTCGGGCAGCGGACGCAGTGCGACGTTGGCATTGATCAGCGACGTTCCGCCCAGCCCACAGCCGACAAGCACGCTGATCTCGCGGCCAATGCGAAAATCGAACAGCGCGGTGCGATCGCCGATGTGTGACTCCGACAGCTGAACCTGCGTCTCCTCTGTCGCTTCCAGCAGGGTGTCGGGATACTCGCCAGGGCGGATCTCGCGGCCCCGCTCCAGCAGACAGACTCGACGCCCGGCCCGGGCTAGGCGGCAGGCGGCAATCGCGCCACCGTACCCGGAACCGACCACCACGACGTCGTAGTGATCCTTCATGTTCTGCACTGGGGAAGACAGTCTGGTCATGGCGATCCTTTCGCGCGCGAGGCGAGGGGGGGAGGGGAGGCGGGTCAGACGGACGGCGAGCCTACTTTCCAAGCGGTAGCCGGTCCGCGAAGTAGCTGCGCGTCGGTGCTGAGAGCGGCAGGCGACGAAGCTTCTCTACCGTTGCCTGGACGTCGTAAGCGACACGGCGAAACAGGATGCTGTCACCGTCATAAAGGGCCCAGCTGGCTCGCGGATCACCATCGCGCGGTTGGCCCACGCTGCCCGGATTTAGGACCAGCCGCTGGCCGGCAATGCCGCCCAACATCGTATCCGCCGTCGGAACGTAGAAGACGCTGCGCGGTCCGATAAAGCTCAGGCGACGATTCCAGTCGGGGTGCATCGGACACAGCGTGCGAGCGCCATAGCTCATCAAGGCCGCCGGCACATGGGTGTGTCCGACAAAGGAATGCGTCGTGGGAAAGCTCGCCAAGAGCTCGGCCAGGTAGTCATCGAGCTGCGAGTTGAGCTGCAGGTGATGCTGTGGATGTCCCGGCCAGATGTACTGCTGGAAGGGCTTGGTCGCCGACGCATGCACGAAGTACAGCTCATCGAAGCGGTGCTGCCCCGCCGCCTCGCCATCGCGCAGGATGGACTCGC
>CALFYE010000454.1 GCA_937952145.1 uncultured Myxococcales bacterium | reverse complement strand
TAAAGAACTATTGCAAATGCATGGGCATAAAGCTGGCCGAGGTATTCGCGGATGAGGGCATTTCGGGCGGTACGATGGAGCGCCCCGGCTTGCAAGCGGCGCTGCGGGCACTGCAACGGGGACGGGCGAACACGCTCGTCGTCGTCAAGCTCGACCGGCTGACGCGCTCGGTCAAAGACCTGTGCACCTTGGTTGAGGACTATTTTGCGAAAGACCAATACGATCTAATTTCAGTCTGCGGCATGATCAATACGCATACCGCGGCAGGTCGGCTGATGATGCTAAACCTTGCCAACTATGCTCAGTATGAACGTGAGCTAATTTCAGAGCGAACGCGCGAAGCAATGCAGCATATGAAGGCCCAAGGCATACGGTTGGGTGTTGCGCCATACGGTTATCGGCACTCGCAGCAATTGGACGATAAAGGGCGGAGGAACTTGGAGCCGTTTGCGGCAGAACAATCGGTGATCAGCCAAGTCGCGGCCTGGCATGGCGAGGGGCACGACTTCAAGCAGATCGCCCGGCGGCTGCACGTGCAGGGCACGCTTTCACGGCGCGGCTGCTCATGGACGCCGTCCGTGCTCAGCAAGATCTTGGAGCGTGAAGGGCATCACCAGCGCAGCCGCTTCCACAAGACGCCTAGCCCGCCGGTCGTCTGCGACAAGGGAAAAGCGGCCGACGCGGCTCGCACGCTGCGAGCCGACAGCTACAGCCTGCGCGAGATTGGCCGACGCCTGCGAAAGCAAGGATTTGTGCCGCCGCGCGGGGGCACTTGGCATGCGGCCACCGTCGCAGAACTGCTCACGTTCCGTGACAAATATGATCCTGCGAGCGCCACCGACCGGGCGCTGACGCTCCGTGCCGAGGGGCATTCCCTGCGCGAGATCGCCATCACTCTCACCGCCGAGGGGCATCGCCCCCCGCGGGGCGGAATCTGGCATGCGGCGACCATCGGTACGCTCGTCCGTTTGCGGGGGGTGACAGGTGCGCAGCCGGCGGATGAACCCGCTGACGCCTCAGCGGTGTCTGCCACTCCGTAGGCGCATGCGCCCCAGCTGCTCTGCCGTGGCCATCGTCGACATCTGACCCTGCAGATACTTCAGCACGTCCGCTTCCCCCTGCGGATCCAGGAGTCTATCGACATGCACCCAGGTCGGCTTGGCAACCCCGAAGGGAGGTTGGCTGACGAAGTTCCGTCGTACCGTCGTCGCCATCTGGATCGCCGCAGCCCATACTGCGCGGTCGTCGGCGACATTCAGCAACTTCAGGGGGATGTCGAGCGGCAGATGATACAGCGGGCCGATTCCTCGTCGGTTGGCCTCTTGCTGCATCTCAGCGATGCGATGACTCAGCAGCACACAGTCCCGCATGCGCAACGTGAACGGATCGGTCTCGTGTGGCGGAGGTTGTAGGCGCTGCACCTCGGCCTGCAGTGCGCGATGGTCTCGGGCCGCTTGGCTGAGCTGCGCCTTCTGGTCACGGATCGTCTCGCGCAGGGGCTCAACTCGCAGGCTCTCCGCTCTGAGCTTGGCGACCTCGGCATTCGACGCCGCCATCGTCTGACGCATGCGCACAAGTTCTGTTTGAAGCTGCTGACTTTGCGCACTGAGCTCAGCGCCGTAGCCGAATAGATCCTGTGCCGTGCCCTGCAGGTCTGCTTGCGACTGGACCATCCCCTGAAGCGTGCGGTTTTCTCCTTCAAGCTGGCCCAGCTTCCGCATCAGCGCCGGGTCTGGTGTCGCAGGGGCTGGTGCAGGCGGCGTAGGCGCTGGCATCGGCTCTGGCCGCACAGCCTTGCGCCCCGGCGACACTTTTCCGCCGCGGCGCTGAGGGCTCGACTGTGCCTCCTCAAGCTGCCGCGTCAGCTCCTGAATCTGGCCGAAGCGCTCGCGCGAGATCTCACGCTGTGTGCGGTACAGGTCATCAAGTTCGTACTGTCGAGCTTCCGCGACTTTCACCTGCTGCTGCGCCTCAGCAAGTGCAGCCTGGTCGGCCTTCCTGGCTGCCTCCAAGCGCTGAACCTCCCGAGCCGTCGCGCCCTGGTCGTCCTGGGCTTGCTCCAGGGCTCGACGCGCTTGCGCAAGCTCCTGTTCTAGCTCGGCAATGCGCGCCTGAAGCGGCGTGGTGTCCTTCGCGGGCGGTTGTTCCTGTTCTCGCTCGCCAGTCGGGCACGCCTGCCGAAAGGCGATGTCGTCCTGCTCGATGTGGTGGGCGATGTGCAGCACGCGCGCCTGTAGCTCAGCCAAGGCTGCCAGCGCCGACGCGATCGTCGGCGGCTGTCCATCCACCCACTGCGGCACCGCGGTACGCGGCCGAGCCGGCAGGCCGCTGCGCTTGCGGATGCGGTAGGCCAGGGTGCGACAGCTTTCCTTGCAGTACCGCTGATCGATGCGTGCCCCGGTCGGCATTGCACCGCCACAGTTCAGACAGACCTGTGCGCGAAGAAGGACAGCCCCCATGCTGCAGACTCCTTTTTCCCCTCATGATCCAGCGTACCGATCGTCGAAACCCGATCAAGCCGTAAATCACGTGAACAAAGGAATCTCAGATCTCCCAGAAAAGGAGTCTGTTTCGGAGTGTCTTCGTACTCTGTGCGGAATGTATCCGTAGGAAGGAAGAGGCAGGAAGAGGAGCGAGCCGACCAGACAGGCCGACTCCGCTACGCAGCCCGCAGGCCAGGCCGCATACGCACGCCCGGAGCCTGCGCAACCGCCGCCAGCCCATCCGCCACCGGCAGGTCATAGAGCCGCATCGCGTCCGCCTCACTGGCACACTCCAGAAAGCGCACGCCCAGGCCCGACACGTCCCAGACGATGAACGCCCAGCCAACACCGCTAGGCTCGTGACTTCGACACACCTCCCACACATACAGCGCTGGCAAGCCATCGACCTCGCCCGGCCCCGCCACCGTCTTGAACGCCACGACCGCGTCAGCGTAGCGCGTCGAGTGGTAACGCACCGCCATGTCTAGCCAGCGCAGCATCGCGGAATCGCTTGCCATCAAGGCAGCCTGCGCGGCCCCCCGCCGCGCACTCTTGCGATCAGACACCCGTCGCCTCTGCGCGCCGTCATCGACCCGCTTGCGCACTATCTCAACCGGCCTTTGTGCTGTGTTTCTCATGACTTGTCCTCACAGTCAGCAGCAACAATGTGCTGCTAACAGCACAAATACTATCAGATGAGACCGCTTACAAGTTCTACATTCCGCACAAGCGGGTTCGCCCATGCTTTTGCCGTCGCAGACGTGCTATCCGGTTCTCTGTGTCTCTCGCCTGCACCAAACTCGGCGACCGCCTGTCTGACGCCCGCGACCGGGCCGGCCTGACCCTGCGCGAACTCGGGCAGCGTGCCGGCGTGTCGTGGTCGACGATCAGCGCCATCGAAAAAGGTAACCAGTCGGCGACGGTAGAGACAGCGGAGCGGCTGGCGGTGGCGCTGGGTGTGCGCGCGTCGTGGCTGGCGTTTGGGGAGGGGCGGGGACGTGAACGGGCGATGCACACCGACAACGGGAGCCGCCCCAAGCAACCGTCGCGGCAGCGGCATCAGCCCACGCGACGGCACACGTTAGGAGTAGACGACAATGGCCAGACGCAGTGATGCTGAAATTTTCCTCGACCAGTTGACTGAAGCGTACGGCGAAAAGAGTTCTCCTGTTTCAAACATTGCTCTACGCCGAACGCTTGGTTGGGAAGAGCATCGATACGACCGAGCCAGGGAAATATTGCTAGGCGAAGGCAAAATTATCCGAGGAAAAGGCAAAGGAGGCACAGTTATGCCTTCTGGTGTGAAAAAATCAAAAGAACCACTGAGTGTATTTATATCATATTCTCACACTGATGAATCCCTAAAGAATGATTTATTGGCGCATCTAGACCCACTGCGGAGGGTCGGATTAATATCAATATGGCATGATCGCAAGCTTGTTGCCGGCGATGATTGGAAAAAATCAATAGGCGACAGCTTAGAAGGTGCGGATGTAATCTTGCTGCTAGTTAGCGCAAATTTTCTTACATCTGATTTTTGCTATAGCAAAGAAATGAAGCTGGCCGTTGAAATGCATAAAGGTGGCGAGGTCGTGGTTGTCCCTATAATTCTTCGGCCATGTGATTGGAAGCATGCCGAGTTCGCAATCTCGGATATCCAAGCTCTGCCAACAGACGCAAAGCCAGTGACCAGATGGGAAAATCAAGATGAAGCATTCTTGGATATTGCCGAGAAGCTAAAACCGCTACTCGAAAGACTACAGCACTAACTTATGTAGGTGTAAGTGATTCGTTTGAGCATCAATATATGGTCGTGTGGTAGGGCTTGCCTTGCATCCGACCGCAGCCAACGACCTCACTTCAACACCCGCCACCGACGGACGCGAAGAAAGTGCTTGAAAGGAACGAAGAATTGAAATACGACGATTGGCATGAAAGCACATACGTTTCATGCGGATAGGCAACAGACCGCCGTTGGATACATACGAGTAAGCACCCTTGAGCAAGCCCAGGATGGTGTAAGTCTTGACGCACAACGCGATAGGCTAAAGAACTATT
>CALFYE010000453.1 GCA_937952145.1 uncultured Myxococcales bacterium | reverse complement strand
CCCAGAGCGCTCTCCCCGTGAAGACGTAGGGATCTTTTTTCCAGCTAGTGCCATCAAAGTGCTGGATCACGCCAGTCGCTCCGACTAACCAAACATCCGATGGGTTAGAGCCCCAGATGCCATAGAACCCGGTCGTATCCGAGGCTGCAAGCGTCATCTCCGTAGACCATTTCGTGCCGTTCCAGTGCAGGACGCTGTCGTTCGTCGCGGCCCAGATGTCGCTGTTCGAGAAGCCCCATAGCGCGTTGATATTGGAGCGCGTGCCGCTCTCCAGCGAAGCCCAAGTCACGCCACTACCGCGCACGATCGCACCGTCGCGACCGGCGGCGTACACCGTCTGATCGGGCGCTACCCAGACCGTGTACAAGTCAGCACCCTGCGGACGCGGATGCTCCCAGCAGAAGCCGGCAGGCGTGCAGACTCGGGGCGTGAAGTCCACGGTGGCTCGCGTCGCGCCGTCGATCAGGACCTCACAGTCCCGGCCACCACTGCAGCGACCACCCCAAAGGTACGGAGTGCCAGGAATCCCCGGCAGCGCATTCAGCTTCACCTTTTGGCCAAACGGGAACCGATAGACGCACGACGCTGATGGGCCACAGTCGATGCCCACCGGATCTGACTTCACTGCGCCTTGGCCGTTGGTACGCACGGTCAGGGGGCACGACTTGGTGAGCGTATTAACGGCGATCTCAAGCTCAAACGTCTTGCCTGCTGTGACCTGAATCTGTCCCTGACCAGACCCAATCAGGCATTCCTTGCTCAAGGTCTCGACGCTGATCTGCGCCAGTCCGGTCACGCCCGGTTCCTTAAACACGATGCCGACGAAGGTGGTGTTTTTCTGAAACGTGTACGGACTGCGCGAGTCGGGTGCGCCATCGATGCCAAAGGTAAAGGTCACGGCATCGGTCTCGGGTGACGTCCCAGTGAGCCGCACGTTGACCTGTGTGGCCGCTGGCTGCGGCGATTCGCAGCTCTGCAGCAACCACAGACCCCCAACGATCAATACGGCTAGCCGTGCAAATTGGGTCATCCTTAGCGACGTGCTACCGCCTGGTGCAGCTTGGCTGTTAGCTCGTTGGTAATCAAACGACATGAGGAGTCCTCAGTTGATGATGTCTGTCGGCATCTCCATCGGCATCGCCATGGACTGTGGGCGCAGCCCGACGCTGAGGCCGATGGCAAGTCCGGTCGCCACCGCGACGCCGCCGATGATGCCCCAGAACCAAGCCTTCTTGTAGACCGGCTTTTCCGGCGGTGGTTGCGCTGCTTGCTGCTGCGCTAGCAGCTCCGCCATCCGCGCTTGATCTGCCACCCGCTGCGCCTCGGCTTCACGCCGCTGCTGCTCTTGCAGCTTGATCGTCGCCTTCGCGATGCTCGACATCACTTCGTCGCGCTCGCTGCGACTGAGCTTCGCTTTCAGCGCTTGTTGGTACAGGTCAAGAGCTGCCTTGGGCCGGTCGGCCAGGTAGTGGCAGCGGCCCATGCTGACGAGCAAGAGCGGCTCGGGGTTCAGCTTGTAGGCGGCATCGAATTCTTCGATCGCTGTGTCGTAGTTCTTTTCGCCGTAGAAGCGCTGTGCGTCGGTAATGTGCTGGTCATAAGCGGGGGAGGACTTCGCGAGAGTGGCAGCATCGCAGAAACAAACAAGAATCAGGGCGAGCACTACCCGCTCTGTCCACCGTCGAAGTCTGCGCTCAGCCTGCCGCATGATCGTATCTTCACGAATGGTAGCAGGATCCATTCCATGCTGGGCAACGATGAGCGGCCTACTTGGGGTTGCGAAAGCGGTCGATATTGAGGCCAAACTTGTCTGCCCAGCGTCGAAGCTGGCGACGTGAGTAGCCATGCGCCTGCTCGATGCGGAGCAGATTGCCTGCGTACTGCTCCAGTAGCGCCGACAGCTCACTGCGGCTTGGAGCAGGGCGAGCTTCGGGGGCAGCGGCGAAAGCGGTAGAGCCGCTAGCGCTGGCGCTGGCCTGCGAAGCGGGTCGCAGCATGCTGAGAAGTGCGGTGTCGGGCGCTCCATCCTGTACGCGGCCCACGACGTTCCGCAGTTCGCGCACGTTGAACGGCCACTCATAGAGCACCATCGCTTCAGCAAGCGATGGCGACAACGACAGGTCAGCGCCCGCGAAGTGGCGCGCTATCAGCAGCACATCCTCCCGACGCTGGCGCAACGAAGGTAGCGACAGGACGAGTGCCGCCAATCGAGCGTACAGGTCGGCGCGAAAAGTGCCTTGCGCTACCTCTTGGGCCAGATCGCGGTTGGTCGCTGCGACGATTCGTACATCGCAGCGCACGGCCTTGGTCGAGCCCAGCGGCAAGAATTCGTGCTGCTCGATCGCGCGCAGTAACTTGGATTGCAGCCCTAGCGGCAGCTCGCCGACTTCGTCGAGAAAAAGCGTGCCGCCTTCCGCTTCGACGAACACACCCGGGCTGCTGGCCGCGCCAGTAAATGCGCCGCGATGGACGCCGAAGAACAAGCTCTCGGCAAGTGTTGATGGAACGGCCGCACAGTTCACGGGCACCAGCTTGCCCGCCCGCCTGCTCAATTGATGGAGGGCATGCGCCGCCACCTCTTTGCCCGTGCCCGTCTCACCAAGCAGCAGCACCGGCCGCTGTGACGGCGCAGCCTGCGCGATGGAGTGACGAAGCTCGCACGCTGCCGCTGAGACACCGACCAGCGATGGAACCGCGGTGTCCGCAGGCGTCGCCACCTCGTGCCGAACATGCAGAAGTGACCGCCCCACGCCAATCACGTCACCATCCGACAATCGGCGAACTCCCTTGGCCGGCAACGTCTGCCCGTTGAGCTGCGTGCCATTCTTGCTGCCGGAGTCATGCAGCACCACACCATCGGCAGCCGCTTCCAAGCGCGCGTGCTCTCGCGAAACTCGCTCGTCCTCAAGGACCAGCCACGGCCCCTCTGCCCGCGGCGGCGCATGCCGGCCAATCGTCAGCGGCAACACCCCATCCCACAGCTTCGGCGCACTCTCGACGATCCCGGCCGGGCCGACATACAGCGGACGCAGCTTCCACAGCCGCGGATTCTCGCCGACCCTCACTCCACTTCGCTGATCAGTGACCGTCGAGTGCTGCGCGTCCATAAAGCCCTTTTGCCCAGTCCGCGATAGTAGGCGGTCAGCCTGGCGATGCGCAAGTCGAGCATAGCGCTGCAGAGCAACGCCGTCATGCACGACACCAAGTGCCATTCGTAGGGACGAGATTGGGATCTTGGCGAGACACCGATCGGTACGTCAGCGTCATAACACTTCGCAGAATGAGTTCAGGTGAGTTGCAGTCGCTGGAGTGATCATTTCTGGGTGTTTGTCGTGATGGCGAATATGGTTGGCAGATCTGCCTCTACTGCCTTGCATGGCAGTCAATGTGAGCAGAGCGTTCGGAGCAGGTGGTCCGCACAGGGGAACGAATGCACCCCCGTCTCCGAAGCATTGGGCGCCTGGACGATCGCGGCGATCTGCTTTGCAGATTCCTTGTTGTCGAGTCGCTGATTACCCAGGTTCTTGGGGGCGACATCCAAAGGCGCATAGCGGCCAGCGGCACCCACAGCTATTGGCGGACGCGATCGTAGGAAGCGCTGCTCACCTCATGCCTAGAAATGTGAGCCGAGACCCTCGCTGGCTGGATATCTTGCTCGGTCACGGCCGGTTTTGCCCGGACGACCCAGAGGAATCCATGCCCCGATCTACGCTTGCTCTGTTCGTGTTGCTTCTGCTGTTCATGTCGCGTCCTGCACTGTCGCATGACAAGTGGTTCGAGATAGAACCCTCCCGATCGACGGTCCCTACACAAACCAAGATCTATCTGGTGACTGGGGAGGCGTTGCAGCGAGCCGAGCTTCTGCCGCTGCGACGCGCGGCTAGCGTGTACCGCTTCCAACGGATCACGACGACGGGTGTTCGCGATCTGCGCGGCATGCTGCGCGAGGATATGCAACCCATCGGGGTCGTATCGGTCGATCAGATTCATGCCGGCACATCGCTGATCGTCTTGGATACCCAGCCCGTCGACATTTGGCTGACGGCGGAGAAGTTTCAGAGCTATCTGTTTGAAGAACGGCTCATCGACATCTTGGCTATGCGTGCCCAGCGTCGGCAAGAAGATGCACCCGGTCGCGAGCGATACTCGCGTTGCCTAAAGACGATCGTTCAGGTGGGCGACAAGCTAGACGATGTGGTGCTGCGGCCGGTTGGGCAAGAGCTGGAAATCGTTCCGTTGACTCATCCATACAGCCTGCGGCTGGGCGCGAATCTGGCGGTCCGCGTGTTGTTTCGGGGGATGCCGATTTCGGGGCGCGCGGTCACGTTTGCCCGCCGCCATCACTCCCATGTGACCACTACGGTCGTACGCACTGACGATGGCGGCCAAGCCAGCGTGCCCGTGGATCAAAGCGGCGATTGGCTGGTGGCGCTGGTTCACATGGAGCCAGCCACCGAGGCCGGCGCTGATTGGCGCAGCTACTGGTCCAGCTTGACGTTTGCGCTCTCGCCCGAGCCCGTTCGATGACCCGTGATCTTCGCTAGTTACCAGATGGAACCCCATCGGCACCGCACTCGTAAAATAATGAGTGGGGAGCGTTTTCCCCACGCCGCCGATGAAGCAATCGATCGCGATGATGCGCAGGGACCGAGGAGCCGCCGTGGAGTCTCGGCGCGAGCGGGCTGCTGTCGCCGCCTTGCTCTATTTCATCGCAGTCCTTGTGCTGCCTGCTATCCACTTGGCGTTCCACCGTGCCGATCATCACCATGCCGGCGGTGGAATCCACTGGGCGATTCGGCATTGGGGAACGCATGACGCCGAAGCGCCGCATCAACACGGCGCACACGAGCACGAGCCTTCTGATCTAGCTGCCCTTCCTGCGGCACCCGCGCTGGCGGGTGAGGAACAGACGCAGGCTCAGGATGTGGCGCGGGCCGGGTACAGATGCCTCACGGCTCGGTCTGGCCACAGTGCCGCAGCAATCCGCTTGGCCGCAAAGACGCAGGCCCCGCCGCGCGATCCGGCCCATGGATTGGGCAGTCTGGCGCACTTCTCCAGTGCCTGTCTAACGACGGACGCAGGCGCGGCAGCTCTTGGTGTCCAGTTCGCCCCAGTGCCCCCTGTTGTGGCACTGGCTTCACAACATCTTCCATCCTCGATCTCTTCTTCTACGCTGGGGGCGCGAGGCCCTCCTGTGGCGTAAGCCTTCGCAGGCACGTTCGACAGGGAATCCGCGCGCCCTGCGCTAAATCCGCAGTGCGCTGACCACAGCCACGATCTGCGCACCGTGACGCAGCGAATGAGGGACGACCGTCTTGGCGCAATGCGCGCGCCCGATGCGGTGTCTCTCGTGCGTGTGGTGCCGCAATCGTCGAGAAGGATGATCATGCACAGGACTGATGTATCTGCGTCTGCACCATCGATCGATGCATCGACTTCACTCTGGCCCAGCTTTTTTCGCGACGAAGGACGTCTACCGGCTCTGAATGCACTCGTGCTGATGTTCGATCGGATCTGGATCCGACAGCAGGGACCGTTGCACGCAGAATCCGTAGCCTGCGACCCGCCCGAGGGCGCTCTGGATGTCGCGCTGGTCCGCGCCATCGCTCGCCGAAACCGCACGGCCCTGGCGCGTTTGTACGCTCGATATGCTCATAGCTTGCGCCAAGTGGCCACTGCGCTACTCCGCAGCCGAACCGAAGCCGAAGATCTGCTGCACGACGTGTTCTGCGAGGCTTGGCTCAAGGCTGGCGAGTTTGACCCCGCACGGGGAAGTGTCCGCAAATGGCTGCTCCTCC
>CALFYE010000452.1 GCA_937952145.1 uncultured Myxococcales bacterium | reverse complement strand
CCGCCCGCCCGCGCCGCGCTCGACCGACCGACCG
Source organism: uncultured Myxococcales bacterium (assembly GCA_937952145.1). Lineage (GTDB taxonomy): Bacteria > Myxococcota_A > Polyangia > Palsa-1104 > JAEUJZ01 > JAEUJZ01. The sequence continues at coordinate 18,679 of CALFYE010000452.1, read as the reverse complement.
CCCGCGCCGCGCTCGACCGCCTGCGCGCCGCCGAGCTCGACCCGTGCGCCGAGCTCGATGGCCAGCGCCGCTCGACGCTCCATCGTCCGCCCTGCGATCGGCCGTCCGCGCCGCGCTCGACCGCCCGCCCGCGCCGCTCGACCGCCCTCGGGAGCGGAACGCCTGCCGCACTTTCTCGACGGCTCAGCCATCACTGTTGTCAATGCCGCGGTATGCGATCTCCGTCGGGAACTCCGCTCCCGATTGCCGTCAGGGAAGGGTTGGGGGAAATGATGGGCCTGGCAGCAGCGGCTCAACACCCGCCGTGGTCAGTCAGTAACGCTGCGGCACGATTGACGCTGCAGTCTGAGTTGCAGCCAACCTTTCGCAAAGATTCAAAGCTCCCGTCGACCATTTGCGCGTCTCGGCCGCGCGACATGTGGACCGCCGATAGTTTAGGAGCGTTCTTTATGTACCTTGACCGCATGAGTCAGTCCTTGCGCATGCCCCTCACGCTTGGCATAGTGGCTCCCCTCAAAATTGGAGGAGATCCCGATGAGCAAAGGCACTTTCGCAGCATTGATCGCAGCTACTCTGGCCGCCTGCGCAACCGGCGGAGCATCGAACGGCGGAGGCGGCTTGTTTCCTGGAGATGAGGGGCACGAGGCAAGGGCTAAGGCAGCGGTCCGGCAGCGGGTGGCCTTCGATATGGAATGCACAGACGTGCAGATCACCAGGATCAGTGATGTCACTAGACTCGGTCAGCAGATGACTTCAATGAGCCTTGGTGCCAGCGGGTGCGGCAAGAAAGCCAGCTACTATGTTGAGTGTGTCAGTAACTGGGGGAATATCACGTGTAATGCCCGTCCGAATACAACAGTGGTTCAAGGAAGCCCGAGCAAAGGTGGTTAGCAATTGCAGCACCTTCAGGGAGCTGAGTGGTATCTGAGCAGTTGACGCATCCAGCTCCAAACCTGAAGGTCGATTGCGTCGTCCAGCCGCTATGATTACACAGCCCGACAGTCAAGTACCAGTCAACTTGCTGAACGTCTAATTAGACCGGAGACCGCGCGGGCAGACCGCCCTTCCCTCCGACGATGTCGACGGAAAACCCGAGCCGAGTGATTCCGGCGGGCTAGGTCTGAGTCGAACGCTGGCGCGGAAGAAAAAGCCTTTCCGAGGCTATTGAGCCGACATCATAGGCATTGACCGCCCGCGCCGTTCGACCGACCGCCCGCGCCGCTCGACCGTCTGCGCCGCTCGATCGTCCGCGCCGCTCGACCGCCTGCGCCACACTGCAACAGCTGCGCGGCGCGGGATGCTCGGGCAGGTGGTGCCAGGCCGCGACATCCCGCAGCGGGTCGAGCTGCGCGCCGTAGGATGCTCGGGCAGGTGGTGCCAGGTGGCGACATCCTGCAGCGGGTCGAGCTGCGCGGCGCGGGCTGCTGGGGCAGGAAGTGCCAGGCGGCGACATCCTGCAGCGGGTCAAGCTCGGGCAGGTGGTGCCCGGTGGCGACATCCTGCAGCGGGTCGAGCTGCGCGGCGCGGGCCCACCAGGGCGCCGGTGAGCGTCCAGCGGCTACGAGCTTGTAGGGTCGCTCCCACCAGGGCGCCGCCACGCCGGCCGCCCGCGCGGCTCTAGGGCAGCGCCTCCTCGGGTCGGCGGCAAGCGGGACCAACCAAGCACCTACCGCCCTGACCGCCGCCGCCCTTTTGCTTTCGGTCCACGAGGGCTCCAACCGGTGAGCCGCGAGCGGGCCACGAGCTTGTACGGTCGCAGTGGTCATAAACCACATTATCGGCCCGGTGGTCGGGCCTACCGAGGCCTATCCAGGGCTCGCTACCCGCACGGGTCGCGAAAAACCTGCTTTATTTTTCCTAGCCGTTAACTTACACAGCTCGTTCGAGTAGTCCCTCGGCTGCGGTGGCACAGTCGGCAATTGGGCGATGCGCTCCTCATACCGCGCCCGAATCTTGGAGAGAGCGTCGTCGAAGTCCTGGCGCTGCTTCAGGAAGTCGTTTCGCTCGTTCTTGACCGCCTCCATCTGTGCCACAGCATTCATGGTGATGTGCCGATGCAACTCGACGAAGTCCCTACGTATTAGCCCGTTGAGCTGATGCGTCTCGCCGACCTCCCGCGTGTGGGCAGCCTGTGCTATGAGTCCCTGCGTCTCGCGCTCGACCTCCAGCCGGAGTCGGGTCATGCGGGCGTAGCCTCTCTGCGTTAGACCGGCCGACTCCCTTGCGCTCTCTGCCTCATCGCCCGCCGCATTGTCTGTTTCGTCGCCCGCAGCGGAGTCGTGGGAAGGCGCGTCTGCGCTGACCGCGCCACTTGCTGCGTGCTTCTCCTGCTCATACAGGAGCATCAGCTGGTCAGGCCCCATCCCCGCATGGACCTCCACCGTCACCGGCTTATTCAGCCGCAGGGTCGCCCGATCATAGTAGAGGACCGAGTATCTGCCGGGTGCCAGCTCGGGCAGCGGCGAGTTCATCGGGAATAGCCCCCCGTCAGGGATGGTGCGGATGTTGCCCTCGGCTGTTAGGACCGAGAGCTGGAAGAAGTGCGCGTTATCGGGCGCTTGAGTCCGGATTTGGTCCCCCAGGCTGCTCATTTGGCGTGCTCCTATTTGATCGGAGCCTGGTCATCGTATCGCCCAGGTCATTGATCTCACAAGAAAAATCGTTCACGGCTGCCAGCAGGGGCGACCCCCTCGCCGAAGCCGGCGTCCGCGTTGGGCCGCCGAAATTTGCAGCATCAATTTTTGGGCGTAGAGCGGGGCCGCGTAGGATGGCCGATGCCGCTCGACGCCGACCAAGCCCATGCTGCGGCTATGCAGAGGCGCCACGGGCACGCTGTTTGCCCGCCAACCATGCAGGCGAGCCATGTGCTGGCTAGCCAGTCTCCCGGGGCGTGCAGCGTGCACGCCTCACAAGTCAGTGCTCCGTTAGGGTATGCAAATTTCGTGCACAGCACGCAAGCAAGCGAAATCGCAAGAGTCTTGGGCGGCGCCCAGGCGATCCGATAGGCCCCGATTAAGAATGACGAGCGTCGCATTTGTACGTGCAGCAAACCCAACCTTCCTGCGTCTCCTCGAAGGGCGTCCATTCGCTACATGCTTCATAGGGGTGCACGAGTAGGCAGCCCGATGCGTGGGCCGGGGCTGCGATGATTCACGTAGTGCGTCCCCGACGGATCCCCCCGACGGATCCCCCCGACGGATCCCCCCGACGGATCCCCCGACGGATCCCCCGACCGATCCCCCAACGCATCCCCCAACGCATCCCCCAACGCATCCCCAATTCAGACCCAAATCTGGCCCAGTGTGCCCCTGTTTGCGGCATGCGAAATCCCTTATCACTGTCATGGGTTAGAAATACTGCATTGCCATCTAGAAACATGATTCAGAGGTCAGCACGATTCTTGACAAGGGACCACGTCCCCGTCGTGCTACCCCCGGTAGGCTGGGTCTACTCGACGGAGTAGCCCCCTGTCCCGCTCGCGAAAGGCGGGGTGAGGGCTGGGCGAGCCAAGCGCTGCGAGCGACCTCCGGCTGAGCCATCTGCCGACAGCAGGTCGCCGCAAGGGCGGAAGCGCGGGTGACGTCATGGCGATCTGATGGGACACTACGAACCCCTTCGGCCGTGCAGCGACCGGTTGGGGGCTTTGTTCAGTGATCTGCTGTCGGTGGGTCTGCTACCGAGGGCCGTGTTGCGGAAGATCTTAGGGAACTGTTTCATCAATCCCGATAAGAGACCCACATCCTCCTCGACAGCCCCCCCCCAGAGACAAACGCGAGGCGCTCAACGGGGAGTCGACGAGCGAAGCTGGCGCGCTGCCATCAGATGCAACTACTGTGCTTCCGGCCTCGCGAACTACCGCACGGTGAGCGCTCGATGCGCGATCATCCGGTCGCTCCATCGGAACTCGACCGAGTATGCGCCCGCCTCACGAGGTGTGAGTGACACGCGCTTCGTCCCGGACAGCAGCGTCGCCCGGTCCTGCTCCACCCCATCACGGACGCCCCCGGTGTCGCGCTACCCTTTTCCGGCCCCGATCGGGCCGCAGTGACCGCACTAGCTGCCACATTGACCGCTGGTGGACTGCCCGCAAAGGCGACTTCTGGTAGCGGCGGCTCCCGACTTCCCGAATTTGTCTTGTCGGCTCTCATCTCGGCGCTGTGGCTGTGCGATTGGAAATTCGCGACGCTGCGCACCCATCCCGAGCACGTGCGCCTCGCCATCGCGGCCGCATAGGAAGCCAGCGCGGTAGACGATCACCGGTTGGGTACGCACCGGCCGCTGTCCTCCGCGTTTGTCCGGTCCGCCTCCTTGTGGTTGGGCGTTACGGTCGCCCGGTGGTTGCTGCCGCTGCCCCTAGCTAAGCTAGGGAGCAAAAGTGAGCAGAAACAATTTGCCGTTGGTTCCCTGGCGCACTTTGTATCGGGCACAGTAGTCGAGCAGCTCGTCTTGCTTGGGTCTGTCTTTCGCCAAGCTCGCCAGGGCCAGATTCGCTTTATCAGCATCGTGCTGTTTACATGCGTCCTTGCCCAGGGCAAGCGCAATACGGGCGTTATTTTCGCGCTGCGCACGTTCCTTGACGGCAGCGGCATTATTCGCGGCCGCGACATTCCCGCTCTCGCCCGAGGTGACCGGCGGCTTGAGACCGGTACCGCTCTTGGTTGATGCGGGGGGGGCCGGGGGGGCGGGTGTCTCGCTGGAGGTGGTAGTGTCAGTGGACTTTGCCTCGCCGCTAGTTCCGGCGGATGGAGCCAGGCGGCCGTCCTTGTCCACAGCTACGCCGCTCTCCCGGCAGACCAAGACAACGTCCGCCCGCGCCCGGGCCCCATCCGGAGCATCCGCAGAAAGGTGGCCCAGTGCTTCGTTGGCAAGTTTTAGCTTGCCAGCCTGACAAGCGTTCTGGCCGATCGCGCTCCAGCCCGCGGGATGGTTGTACTTCCTGGCCACGACCAGAGCCTTGCGGAGTGCCGCAGCGGAGTCCCCCGAGCCGTCTACTGCCTTCTGCACTGCGGCAAGCGCCTCTGCCAACTCAGCGGGAATCGGTGGCACCGAACGAGATGAGGGCGCCCCTGACTCTGCGGTCGGCCAGAAGAGCAGCACCAGCAGGATGGTGCCAATGGCCACCGCCGAGGCGCCGATGAGGACGGCGTTGCGCCGCCGGATTAACATAGTCCCAGAGGGTGTGCTGCGCTGCTCGGTGACGGAGATGCCAATCCAACCAAATATGCGCTGCTTGGCCTGATACCTCAGTCGGCGCAGACGGCGCTGTAGCGAGCGTCCAGGCGGTTTGAACTTTTCGCCGCCAGAGTGTTCCGGGTCGAGACTGCTCAGGGCGGAAGGGGCGGCGGCTACCTCCAAGGGGTGCCAATCTGGAGGCAACGAATGTGCCGCCGGCTTCGGCACCACGTTTTGGATCTCTGCCTCACTCATGACGGAGGTGGAGTCGCCGTTGAGCTCTTGCGACGGTCCCACGGATGCGGGCGGTCTGGGCGCCGGGGGCAGCGGGCTCGCCTTGCGGACGGGCGGTCTGGGTACTCCCCTGGACTTGATAACTATCGTCTCGACGTCCGAGTCTTGCTGAACCAGCTCCGGCGCCAGCACGGGTGCCCGGCCCGGTTTCACGGCTACTGCCTCCGGAGCCCGGCTGGGCTTCTGCGGCAAAGTCTTGAGCTCGACCCCCGAGCCGGCCAGCGCGCGGACCGAAATTACGTCGCTATTAAAGTTGCCCAGCGTCTTGAGCGTGGCGGCGATCTCTGCCATCGAAGGTCGCGCTTGCGGCTCTTTGCGGAGCATCAGACTCACCGCTTTTTCCAGACCCGGGCTCACCGTTGGGGCCAGACTGCTGAGCGCGGGGGGCGCCTTGAACAGATGCATGCCGATGTATTCGCCGCCCTCCTCAGCGACAAATGGCGTCCGCCCCGCAACCATCTCGAACAGGATGACCCCCAGGGCGTAGACGTCGGCGCGTCCGTCGACGTGCTTGCCCCCCTTGCACTGCTCGGGCGACATGTAGATCGGCGTGCCCATCACCATATTGGTATGGGTACGTACCAACCCGGTCTGCCCGCGCGCCAGCTTGGCGATGCCGAAGTCCAGGATCTTGGCGCGTTCGCCTCCCTCCGCCTCGCCATCGGGTACGATAAAGATGTTTTCGGGCTTCAAATCGCGATGAATCACTTCCTTGGCGTGCGCTGCCGCCAACGCTGCCGCCACCTGTCGCCCAAGCCGAATGGTGTCCGGTTCGCTAAATCGCCGCTCGCGCTGCATCCGCTGGAATAAAGCCTCCCCGCTTAGCAGTTCCATCGCCAGATAAGGAGCCCCGCTCGGCAGCTGACCGTAGTCAAAAATCTTGACGATGCCCGGATGGTCAATCAGGTTGGCGGCGCGGGCTTCGTTGAAAAAACGCGCGGCGGCCTCGGGGTTTAGCGCGGACTCGGGGCGCAGCACCTTGATGGCGGCCCGACCACCGATGTCGTCGCGGACGGCTTCATACACCACGCCCATGCCGCCTTCGCCAAGCTGGCGCACGACGCGATAGTTGCCGATTCGTTCACCCACCATCGGTTTCAGATGCCCTGAAACACTATCTCACAAAAACCGGCCGCCGGCAGTCCGCTTTTTGCCGGTAGTCCGCATACTGGGCCTCACAATCGGCGTTTAGGTGGGCAGGTGGGGCCCGGCCAAGAGCCCGGCCAGGAGCTGCTCGACCGTCGGACGCTGCGCCGGATCGGCGGCCAGGCAACTCTCGACCAGCTGCAGCAGGTGCGGCGGCAGGGTCGGGCACTTGCTACTCAGCGGTAGGATACTCAGCGGCTGGCCGCGCCAGCAAGTCACCACGGGCGGATCGGTGAAGGGCATCTCTGCGCTGAGCAGCTCGTAGGCGATGACTCCGAAGCTGAAGACATCCGAGGTGGGACCGGCGTAGCGTGAGCCGTGCGCCAGCTCGGGGGCCAGGTACATTGGGGTACCCAGGAGTACCCCGGCGGCAGTGCTGTTGCCGCGATGGATGCCCGAGTCGTCGCCCAGACCAGACAAGGACGGCGCATCGGCGGCATTCGCCGAGAGCGACGAAATGCCGAAGTCCACTAGCGTGACGTGCGGCAGGCCATCCGGTTGGCCCTCGGGCTCGGCGATAATCACGTTGGCCGGCTTGAGATCCCGGTGGGTAATGCCGCGCTCATGTACGATACGCAGCCCTTCGGCTATCTGACGCAGCACCTCCAGGGCGAAACTGGCATCACCGTAGCGAGGTTGGCAGCGGTTGAGCGGCCGGCCGCGCACCAGCTCCATGACCAAAAATAGAATTCCATCCGAAGTAAGGTCGACATCCACGATCGCCACTACATTGGGATGGCTCAGCCGGGCCAGGATCTGCGCCTCCCGGATGAAGCGCAGCGTCACTGCCTTGTCAGCTCTGCTGCTGAGCACCTTGGCGGCCAGATGGCGACCGTCGGCGATCCGCGCGACCTCATACACGCTGCCGGTCGTCCCTTCGCCAATTAGCATTACGATCCGGTAACGCTCGCCCAGCAGCTCTCCCGGGATCAACCCTGCCGCGCCGGTACGCCCGGTCTCGCCCGGCGGGACGGTGTCCTCGCTCTGCGCCGTCTCCAGGAGGTGGCGCAGGCGTTGATCGATCTGGAGGCGCAGCTCCAGGTTCAACTGCTGGACGGCGACGTTACTCGATTCCAGCAGGTCGATCTTGGCCCGGAGATCGAGTCGCATGTTGTCCAGGGCCTTGGCTAGTGGGGCCAGCTCGCTGGACTCGGTCACGGCAATGGGTGACTGCAGATCGCCGCGGGCCATCCGCGCGGCTACTTGCAGAAGTGCACCCTGCTCCCCTAACCGCTGGAGGGCTTTCGCGCTGTCATGCTCGAGCTTCCCGGCCCGGGTCGCCATCATCGTCAGGGCCACTTGGCTGCTAAGGCCCACAAGGATCTCTACCGCCTGGCGGCCGAACGTAAGTCGGGCGGACTCGGCTTCCAGATATATCACTCCCAGAAGTCGCCCCCGCGCTAGTAGGGGGGCCGCCACGGCCACCCGGCGATCCCCCCGTTTGCCCGTTGCGGTCGCCGCGGGCGTGAACTCGCGGACAAACGGCCGTCGCTTCTGGAGCACGGCGGCAACCAGCTTCTGATCGTGACCACTGTGGCTGGCAGGATCCAAAAAGGCGTTGCCCAGGGCGTCACGCCCTGCGACCAAATCCAGCTCGCTGCCATCGGGCTGGCATAGGAAAAGCAAACCCCGCTGCGCTTGCAGCATGCGCAATAGTTCGGCCAGCGCGATCTGGGCTTGATGGCCGGGCGTCAGGTCTTGGGCTGAGGAGAAGCTGAGCTGCAGTACGGTAGAGTAATCTGCCAGCCGTTTGTTGAACGCCCGGAACCGCCGCGCCAGAACCAAACCCAGCGTCAGCACAAACACGCAGGCAGCATAGTATCGAGTATCCACCACCTGGCGGACAATGCTTAGCGACTGCAGCGCGGCATAGAAGCCGAGTGCAGCACTGATAAAAAAACCGGCGGCCAGGATGCGCCAGTCCGTATTTCCCCGCCAGGCGGCGATGATCGAGACGACGCCAAAAGTTACAAAGAACAGCACCAGCAGATAAAGCAGAACCAGCACCAGGTACTCGAAGTGGACTCTGCCGCTTAATATCAGCGCCGTGCCGATGAAAAAGTAGGCGATCGCAAGCCAGCCAATCCAGCGGATTGCCCGAAATGGACCCTTCTCGAACAGCTGAGCAAGAAACGCGGAGACTGATGCCGGCAACAGGCAGAGACTGGCGATTTCGATGCAGCGCCACACCACCGGATCCTCGAAGAGGAATGCCCGCATGGGCGACCGACACAGCTCGTACACGCCGATGACCAGAGACACCAGGGCATACAGGAGATAAAGGGTCTGGTGATCAAAAAAGTATAGAAAGAGGACGCCGAACCCGAGCACGGCAAAGAGCACCCCGATGACAATGTAGGGTAATCCCTGCTTCGCTACATAGACCAGCAGCTCGGCTTGGCCGCCGAGTATGGGTAAGCTTAAAAAACCGATGACCCAGGTCGGTGAATAAAACCGCAGCGTCAGAGTTCGGCCAACGTAGTCATCCCCGATAGGCAGATAGATCGGCCGCTTGGCGATGAATCGCCGCGCCGCCTCCCCCTCCAAAGGACCAAACTGGGCGATCCTGCGCCCATCGACAAACCCCTCCAGGCTCTGATAGACCTCGGCGGGAAGTAGCACCGTGGCGTCGTGCAGGGGGGGGCCGGTCAGTTTCGTGCGCAGCCACAGGTACTGGGAATTTCCCCGGCCGGGGGGATTGCTGAACTTAGTTGTCGGGAGCCACTGCTCATCGTCGTTCTTGGAGTCGGCCCACAGCAAGGAGCCATCGGCGCGGCGCGGCGAGTCCCCGTAGCGGTACTCCCACGCTCCCTGGTACACCTCCACCTGCTCGGACGGAGGGAGCTCACGGCGATCGGCAAGCTCGGTGCAGCAGGCCGCAGCCAAGGCCAGCACCACGAGCATGAGAACTCTCAGCCGCGAGCGAAGCACGCGCCGTTCCATTTGTCGCCCCAACCCCGCGCCATTGTCATAGGGCTGACGCGACGAAGAAAGGTATAGGGACCATGAATGATTGCTTCTGGCTTCATCTACTCTTTCTAAGATGGCCGCTGCTGCCTGCGACAACGCCAAGGGCCCGGCAGGCGCTAATCAGTTCGATGCGTTCGGGGCGGTTCGCTGGCCTGTCATAAGGCAGGTGGTCCAGAGCATCGTTGGCCCGCTCCAGGTTCCCTGCCCGGCAGGCGTATTTCCCCATCGTGAGCCATCCAACCGGGTGTTCGTACTGTTTGGCTGCGGTCCGTGCCGCTTTCATCGCGGCAATGAACTTCCCCGACTCTGCCAGGGCAGCCGCCTGGTCCAGGGCCCGCATCAGCTCTGGCGGCACCGGCGGGCCCAGGCTTTCCTTGGGGGGCACTGCAATCGGTGGGACCGGCGGAGCTACCGGCGGAGCTACCGGAAGAGGAAGCGCCTTGCCATTCTCTGCTTGCGATGGTTTGCGGTGGCGCAGCACAAACAGGCCGGCCCCGATGGCTAAGACCAGGATGCCCAGCCCGATGCCAGCGCGTAGTCGGGCCCGACGAACCTCGGTAGGAGTGTTGCGATTGCTCGGGACGAAGGTATCGAGCCAGATGGTGACCCACCGCTTGAGCTGAAAACGCAGTCGGCGCAGTCGCCGGCCCAAAGAGCGCCGGGGCTTTCCCGGGGAGTCGCTGAGGGCGCTGTCCGGATCGAGGTTGCCCGCCGATGCAGCTGGGGGTTCCAGGAACACGGGTTGCCAGTCGGGTGGCAATGACGCTGCCTGTATCGGCCATAGCGTCGCCACCATATCCGCGTTCATCATCGCCGTGGACTCATCCAGATTGGTCTTGGCAGCGCCACCCAGCGCGGCCGCCCCGGAGTCGGCGGGCAGCTTTGGGGTGGGGGGAGCCGTACTGGCCCCGCTGAGCGCAGCCCACCCGCCTTCCGCCGGTCGGGGCACGCTGGGCACGATTGAGGACTGCGGTAACTGGCCCGCCGGCGGAAGATGCGGTGCTGGGACTCTGCGGCTGGTGGTTGGATCCAGCGGCTTTAAATCGGCGGGGAGCGGCGTCTCCGCGTGTACACGCACAGGCGCCATCGCGGACCGCGGGGCCTCCCCGGCTGCGGCCGGTGGCGGGGCGGGGTCGGTAGACCGGCGTGCCAGGGAGCGCAGATTGGCGGTCGCTTTTTCCGTGCTGCCGCGCAGGTCGAGCTGGGTCTCCCCATCCTGGTTGTCATCCCCAGCCACGTCGGCGACCGAGATGACATCGCTGCTGAGGTTGCTAAGGCTCTTGAGCAGGGCCGTCACAGTTTTCATCGCAGGCCGCTGCAGGGGCTCCTTGGAAAGCATCGCATCGACCAGCCGCTGCAAGGCTAGGGTCGCTGTTGGCACCAGGCTGCTCAGGGAAGGCGGTTCCTTGTACAGGTGCATGCCGATATACTCGCCCGGCTCCTCAGCAATAAACGGTGGCCGTCCGGCCAGCATTTCGAACAGAATTCCCCCAAGCGCGTAGACGTCGGCGCGATCGCCCACGTGCTTGCTGCCCTTGCACTGCTCGGGTGACATATAAATGGGTGTGCCCATGACCATATTGGTTTGGGTGTGCACCGCCCCGGTATGCGCGCGGGCCAGCTTGGCGATGCCGAAGTCCAGGAGCTTGGCGCGCTCGCCACCTGACGCCTCACCATCGGGGACAATGAAGATGTTCTCGGGCTTCAGGTCGCGATGGATCACCTCTTTGGCGTGCGCCGCGGCCAACGCCGCCGCCACCTGTCGGCCCAGCCGGATCGTGGCCGATTCACTGATGCGGCGCTCTCGCAAAAGCCGCTGGTGCAGCGACTCCCCACTGAGCAGCTCCATAGCCAGGTACGGAGCGCCGCTGGGCAGCTGACCACAGTCGAAGATTCGGACGATGCTCGGGTGGTCGATCAGGTTGGCAGCGCGGGCTTCGTTGAAAAAGCGGCCGGCAGTCTCCGAGTTCGGGGCAAACTCAGGGCGCAACACCTTGATCGCGGCCTTGCCACCGATGTCGTCTCGAACGACCTCGTAGACCACGCCCATGCCGCCTTCTCCAATCTGGCGCACGACGCGGTAGTTGCCGATCCGTTGACCTATCATGGCTTGACAAGGACAGCTTTAGGGGGAATGGCAGCGCCCAGGGAAAAGGAACTCTCCCTTTAGCGTCGCACGCTTTGCCGCTTTCGGACAGGCTATTTATTGCAAATGGGTCAGGTCAGCGACCGGGGACTTGGCGGTCGCCCATTTGCCCCATTTCACTCCCCAGCATCCACAAGTAAACCCCGTCTACGTCGAGAACCGTAATTTTTCTTCTTCTAGGTCGAGGCGGGTCTTTGGGCGTAGCCGTTTATGCACCGCCGAAGGGTCGTCGTTGAGCCGACACGGCAGTCCCTCGATGCGGTCGGTAAGTTGCTGGAAGTCCACATGACACTGCAGGTAGGCGAGCAAGCTCGCGCGCACACACAGCGCGATGGTAACTGACGTTGTCCCAGAACAGGATCAGGGGCTGGTCGGGATAGGTCAGGCGCAGCCGTTGGAGCATCTGACAAGTAGTCTCCCCGTTGGCCCAGCTGGCCGGCCGGATCTGCACCGGCTCGCTTTGGTCTAGCGCATAGAAACCAAAGCAAGTCCCTTTGGCCCCCAGCGACCGACTGTAGGAGTTAATGCACAGCGCCGCCTGCGGGTAGACGGGGGCCCGCCGGCCGCTGCCGCTGGCTGCCCAGCCTCGCCAGCGCCACGCTAATGCCGCTACGGCGGATGAGGGCCCCTGGCTAATAAGGTATCGCCGCCCGCCCGCGGCGTGCTCAGGGCGACGCTGCCGGGGAGTCACGCCACACGCCAAGGGAGTCACCGCGGTCTTCGCACTGGCACGATGACATAAGCCACGACACCGTCTCTGGCGGTCGCGCTGGATGCCGCCGGGCTCGATTGTGACCAGCCAAGCCGCTGCCGGCGACTCCAGCGCTGGTGGCATGCTGTTGGTTGGGCAGCGGCGGCACGCGGCGCCTTGCCTACATCAACGCGCGCCAGACGACAGCCGGAGCACCCAGGCTGCCGCTGTGCGGTGACCGGCCGGTGGTCATGGGGGACTTGGCAATTCGCAGGATGTGCGCTTGCCCATCTCGGGTGCAGCGACGCACGGAGACATATGGCCTGGTGCTTCACGGGTGGGAGCATGGCTCCGCAGCCCCTGACTTCGCTGTGACATCCTTAGCTTGGCGGACCTGGACAGGGACTCCGAGTGAAGTCGCGGACACTATCAACCTGTTGCAAAAGCTACTACGCGACCCCATCACATGACCTGTCGTGCTCGCAACCCCGAGGCCGCTCCGCGCGCCAGGCCATGCGCCCGGGCCACTCGCTACGCTTCTGCAACAGGCTGCTAAGCCATACGTGTTCGAAACGTAACCTTAGTCTGCGATGAAAGGCTGGGTTTGGGGAGGTTGAACCAGCCATTGGATATCAAGGACCGTTGTCTGACTACGTATCTGCCCGTGAGTATTATAGATTTTTTGCAGCTTCTCGCGACGATAGGCAATACTGTATCATGATCACTAGCTACAAAATGATGTTGCTGGCTATTAGCTGATCGTGTTGAAAACGAAGCAGGAGGTTTTACGATGGACAATGTCAAATACTTGGCACCAATTTCGGGCTTTTTTTTAGTCACACTTCTGACTGAAATAGCGGGCGCCATCCCACCGCCGCCGCCACCGCCGCCACCACCACATGTTGAGATGACCGGCCCCAGATTTGGTGGCGGCGGCGGTTCGGTCAGTGAGATCCGCTGCCCATATGTATATGGATTCTTTGGAGGGACTGGCACATATCTCGATCGAGTCGGCTTCAAATGTTATATTGATGGTACCACTGCTTGGGACACCGCTACTTATGGAGGTGGCGGCGGCAGCAGATTTGAGTTCTATTGCCCTGCTGGCTTCCACGCAACTGGGGTATTTGGTCGTAGTGGCTATTACGTAGATAGCCTGGGCCTCAGATGTACTAATGATGCTGGTCAAATTCTCAATTCACCTCAAACAGGCGGCCCCGGGGGAACCTTCTTCTCATGGGATTGTCCAACGGATTTTATAATCATAGGACTTCTTGTTAACTCGGGAGGCAGGGTAGATGCTATTACGCCAATTTGCGGTAAGTATTAGCTCTTGATGAATTCTTAACCCTGGCACTGATAAAAGCTAATGACAAGTCAGCGAGAGCAACCGAGACAGATAAGGCCGAATTGTTTTCTCGATGACAGCTCAATCTTTCCCCATGCTTCCCCTTATCCCATAGGTGTTTGTTTCTTCGTCTGAGAAAGGCTCTGTTCCCTTCAGAACAGCACGGGAGGCGCCGTCGAGGAACTTGGTCAATCGTTCCCCAAGTCGAGTGAGCCGGCGGGGAAACGAATCGTGCTCAGGGCCGAGTCGACGGCAAGGCGCGGGTTTCTGCGGCTCTCTGCCGGGAGCTCACCAGCGCTTGGGACGTGGAGGGCCAGCGGCAGGGCTGGTACTCAAAGCCGATGTCATCGCTACCAATGGTCGCGCTCGTGGCGATGGGCGAGAGGGTGGCAGTCGAGGTCGACGATCCGGCCAAGATGGCCGATCGCACGCCCAGATCGGCTCGCTGCGCTGGCGAGCAGGACAACTACGAGCGCCGCCGACCTCTTGTCCTCTATCGAGGCGACTCTTTCCGGGCCTGCGCGACGGAGCGCGAGTATTGCGCCGCCTTTTCGTAGTTCAGGCGTACGCCTATGCCCGTCCCGTTGGTGAACTCAATCCCGCGGCGCTCCAGCTCATTCAAGATCTTGGCGAGATTGGCCGGCTTGGGCACGTCCTCGCCTGTCTCAAACCTTCTAAGGGTTCGCTCGGCAACGCCCGACGCTTCCGCCAACTCTGGCGGGCTGAGTTCGAGCAAATTCCTCGCTGCTTTCACCTGAGCACCTGAGATTTTCATTTTCCTTCTTGACTTCGCTGGGGACTCTGTTAAACCAAACCCGTGGCCGAATTCGGCCAAAAATCAAGTTAGCTCCGCACGACGTTTTGAAACATCCCACGCACCGTCCTTGATGTCTAGGACGGAGTGACAGGGAAGCCGTGTGCGCTAAGGACGTTCCATGCCCATCGATCTGACCTTACTGTTCTTAATGTCGCCCCTCCGTCGGACGGCGGTCCATACACCAGCGGCAGCCTCTACCTCGGCGTTGGGGCAGGCTCAGCCAGGCTCAGCAGCTGAGGCCGATGTCGTGCCGCAGCCCGACCCCAGACGACACTCCGCCGTTTGCTGCTGCCTGCTCTGCGAGCAGAACTGCACCGGCGAGCAGGCCATGCGCTCAGTCGGTGGGGACTACGGGCGGTTCTTGGCCTCAGTCGGTTCCACTGCCCCTCGCTCTAGCTCGCCCACCGCGACGAGCCCCAAACCATCCCGCAAGCCTTCGCGCAAAGGAGCCACCCCCATGCGACGAAGAGAACCAGCCCGTGTACTCGGGCCTTACCCACAGGAGCAACAATGGCGAATCATCGAGATAGATGCAAAGGGGCGGCGCAAGAGCTACATCGCCGACTCCCGACAGGCGGCCAACCGGCTGGCTGCCAAGCTGCGGGCCAACTTGGGCGCCCGCACCGTCCAGGCCACGATCGAGCTCTGGGCGGCGGCTCGGCTCCGCACTGGGGACGCGGTCCCCTATACCATCTCGGAGCAGTCGGCTCGCGCGCGGTCTCTACTCGCCCCGGTGCTGGAGCTCCGGCTCGGAGACGTAACCGAGCGCAAAGCCAACGCCCTTTACGAGCGAGCCACCACAGAGCCGAGCAAGAAAACCGGGCTCCCGCTGCGCCCGGCCACGCATCGGTTCTACCTGTCCATCGTCCAGTGCATGTGGCAGTGGGCTCAGAAGCAAGGCTACGCCCAGAGCAACCCGTGGGCCGAGGTGGAGCCCATCGGCCGGGTCTCCGCGGGCAAGCCGCAGCTGCGGCCTGCAGAGGCGCGGCGCTTCGCCCAGCTCGCCGAGCAGGAGGCGGCGGCTGGATCGAGCGTGGCCCTGGCGGCGCTGTGCTGCCTGAGCCTGGGCCTGCGGGCCAGTGAGGCGCTAGGGCTCACCGGGCGCGACCTGGATACCGAGGCCAGCGAAGTCTACGTCAGCGGGACCAAGACCAAGGCCGCGCGGCGGCGTCTGAAGGTACCGCCCTACCTGAGCGCTCTGCTCGCCCGCTTCGCGGCCACCCGGCAACCCACAGAGCGGCTGTGCCTCGCCACCCGGCAGGGCTTGCACCACGCCGTGGTGATGATGTGCGCTCGCGCTGGCGTGCCGCGGGTCTGCATCCACGGCCTACGCGGCACCCACGCCAGCCTGGCGGTCTCGGGCGGCGCTTCGGTCGAGGCGGTGGCGCGCGTGCTGGGTCACACCTCCACCAAGATGACCTTAAGCCACTATATCACCGAGGAGGTCGCGACGGCCGCCCGGGTAGCCGCGGTAGATGCGAGCTTGAGCCTTCCGAATCATTCCGAGGCCAATTCTGGCGAAAATTCACCGACGGGTGGTTCGACCAGTACACTCCTGTCTCTGTTGTCGGCCTTGGTGCCAGCGGAGGGGTCCTTCGCCGCATGGGTTTGCTACCTGCACGATGTGCACCGCCTCCATGGGGCGCTCTTTCGGGGTCGCAGCCAGTTTAGACCTAGGTGTCCGTCGATGGGCTGCTGCCGAGCTCGTCCAAGCGAAGCACCAGGTCGGCGGTGTACCCAGCGAGCCGGTGAAGACCGTCTGACTCGACTGCTCTTTCTCTGTCCTCGGCACACACGATGCCGGGACGACAGACTAGATGGAGCTTCTCGGCTTGAATGGCGCAAGCCCGTCCAAGCTTTCCCCCTTAGCGCAAGCCCTGGCTTGAATGGAGAGCCCCATGTCTGGACCTGACCCTGGTGTCGCCGCGGTTGCCCTTGCTTGTTGCTATTCGCTTTGGTGGTGCCTCTCTTTGACGCGTCGGCTGCGTCGCATCGAGCGCACCAGCAAGACCGACCCGTTGACTGGTCTGGGCTCGGGGGACTGGCTCGATACCGAGCGCTGGCCCGCCGCTCTGCGCTCAGGTCAGCCTCTGGCCGTGGCCTACCTTGATTTGGATCACCTCAAATGGACCAACGACAACCGCGGCCACAGGGCCGGGGATCAATACATCTGCACCGCCGCCCAGGTGCTGAGTCAGGCGCTCCGCCGCGGCGTGGACGAAGTCTTTCGCTCCCACCGCGCCGGAGATGAATTTGAAGCGCTGCTGCGCGGCCCCCTTTCGGATCCGAGAGGCCGTGCCGAGTCGCTGCTGCACCGCCTATCTGAGCGCGGCATCAGCGCTTCGTTAGGCCTGGCCTACACCACCGAGCTGCAGTTCGTCCCCGCCCGAGCCGAGCTACGTCGCCTGGCCGAAGCCGCCTGCCGCCAGGCCAAGGCGCGCGGGGGTGGTTGTGCCGTCGTTGTCAGCCCAGACTGGGAGACCCTGGACCCAGCGCTGAGCCCCGAGCTCATCGACCCTTGGCGACCCGCACAGAGCCAGCAACCGCGGGAACCCCGGCTCGGGCCGAGCCAGCCCGGCTTGACGCACTCGGTACTCGTGCACTCATGAGCGCCGACGAATCCGCAGAGTCATCGCGGCCTGTTGGTCCGTCGGCTTCGACTTCGGCGGCGGCATCTCCGCTGCCCGCCACCAGGCGTCCGCGGCCCCCGGCGAGCAAGTGCCCCTGCTGCGGTCACCGCAGCCTGCGTCCCGCTCGCGAGCCAGGCCGGGCCCTCCGCTATCGTAATATGTGCCTGACCCTGCCCGCTGATCTTCCGGTGCCCACCTGCCGCCGCTGTCGGCACCGAGTGCTGACCGTCGAATCGGTCCCCGAACTGGAATCCACCTTGGCCGCGCTGTTCCGCGCCGAGCTCGTACACCGCGCCTCGGTAGAGATTACGCACCTGTCCACGTTCGTCTCGCAGCGCCGGCTGGAACGCGAAATCGACTTAAGCCAAGGGTACCTCTGCAGACTGCGCTACGGCGACGGAGTACCTAGCGTTTCGCTGGTCAGTTTGCTCGCGCTGCTGCGCTTCGAGCCCTCACGGTTGGAGGAGCTGCAGCGCTATTGGGCGCTGCCGCTAGAACCGCAGCCTTCCCCGCTCTCTCGAAAGCGTGCCTCATGAGCGCGGTTTCCCCTGCCGCAGAACCGCCCGTACATCGGCAAGTGCAGGCCCTGCTGGCGCAACTGCAGCGGCTGGCGGCGCAGGCTCCGCTCTCGCAGCAGCGCCTGTGGTCGCGGCACCAACAGCAACTTGAGGAACTGGCGCACCTTCTGGAATTCGGAACCAGTCCCTCGGCGCATCTACCGCGACCCGCGGTGACGCGGGCGCAGTGGACTCAGTTTGGCCAGCGGCTGCGCGACAAGCGCAACGCCGCCGGATTCAGCCGCCTTCAGCTCGCACGCAAAGCCAAGCTCTCCGACGCGACGGTGAAGTTTCTGGAGACCGCTCGCCACCCACCCAGCCGTGCGACCCTGATTCGGCTCGTCGGGGTTGCGGAGCTCAAGCTCACCTGGGCTGAGGTGCCGGGCCAGCCTACGCCCCCAGCCTCGGATGCGAGGACGGGACCGGCGTCCTTGTCCGCGCCGGCCCTCCGCGGCGCGCTTAATTGCTTTCTGGCTCCCGGCTACGATCCACTGGCGCTGCTGGCTGACCAAACCCGCCTGCTGCAAGGCGCCGGTGGCTACCTGGAGCAATCCTGGGCCTATCTGGAGTCTGCCAGCGCCGCGGCCTATCTGGCGCTGTGCCAGCACGGCTTGGCCGTCACAGAGCTGCGCAGCCGTCTGCCTCTTGGCGAAGCGGCCAAGCGGAGCGCGGCCCTTTGCGGTTCGGCTGCGCTCCAGGTGCTCGCGCTGGGCTGTGGGGACGGCTTCTCCGAAACGCAGCTGGTGGGGCATCTGCTAGAGGCGGGCGCGCAGCCTTGCGAGCTGTGCCTGCTGGATCTCAGTCCGCCTCTGCTCACCTGCGCGTACCGCCACGCCGCCGAGAGGCTGGGCATCCACCCGAGCGTCTTTGTCTGGGGCCTCTTGGGCAACTTCTACCACCTGCCGCAG
>CALFYE010000451.1 GCA_937952145.1 uncultured Myxococcales bacterium | reverse complement strand
TTCCGTGACTACGTTCAGCACATAGCTGACCGCCGGATGGAACGTATCGGACTGCCGTCACTGTTCGGATCGAAGAACCCGTTCCCGTGGATGAGCGAGACCATCGACTTGGCCAAGGAGAAGAATTTCTTCGAAACGCGCGTTACCGAGTATCAGACCGCAGCTTCGCTGGTCTGGTAGTTCGATTCGCGGTGGAATCCGCCGGCCGGGAGAGACTGATTCAATCAAGTCTCTCCCCGGACGGCGGAACTACCACAACAGGAAATTCAATTAGAACCGAAACTCCCTGCCTCTCCCCCACCAGCTCCTAAGCCCTAGCGCTTAAACTCAAACCGAGAACAACCATTTGGCACGATTACAAACGGGTCATCGCCGTTGAAGTATGGCAATCCCGTGTCGTTGTCGAAAATTTCAACCTTAATATTGGTGCCAAACGATCCACACGATCGAAACATCCGCGAGGTATTGCACCTTCCGTTGCCCGGCCCAAAATCGTGCAACGCTTCGCCGTTTACCCACACTGTTGCATTGCACGGGCTAGCATGGATCACCGGGCTGCCTTTGTTGTAGTCGCTATCGGCGCGAGGCTTCCAAAGGAAATCGGTGATCTGGCCGGCGCTTTTAACCGTATTGGCCTCTTTCATCGCCGCATGGCACGAGGCGACTAGTGCTTCGCCGCAGCTTCCAGACGCAACGAGCGATCGTCCTTGGCTGGCGGTTTGGGCATCGACGTGGCGCGCACAAGCTTCTGCTCCGTTTCCTGACGGAGCGCCCGTTCCTTGGTGATGGTCGCCAGCAGATCGGCCCGCTCTCGTGCATGCTCCTCTTCGATCTTCTTCACTAGCTCCGCATCCGGTACCCGCTGTGCTTGGGTTGCTGGCACCACCTCGGGAACCCTCGCGGTGCTCGGTGCTCGCTCGGGCTGTGGTCCGATCGCCGTTGCGGGCTTTCTCTTCTTCCTCTCCGTCGGCGGTTTGGGCGGCTTCGGTGCCTTCGGTGGAATCGCCTCGCCTTTCAGCGTGTACCGCTGGCCCGTCTTCTCGTCGTAGAAATGGACAGCCGGATACGCCTTCCGCACGTCTACATACTTGGCCGTCATCATAGGCGCAGTATCCCCCTCCAGCCACACCTTCACTTGATATAGACCGACCATCGGCACCCGAGGTGTCTCGAAGAACGCCGTGAAGTTGTAATAGGGGGCGTCGCTAAAACAGATCTTGCCCGTCTCATCGGGCGAGCGCTTGGTCTTCCGATCTTTCGGCGGGAAGATCGATTTACCGATCTTGTCCGCAAGCGGGAAGCTCGGGTGCTCCTTGAGCAAGGCGTACCAGAGCACTCGTTGCCCCATCCGTCCCTCGAACTCCTTGATTTGCTCGCGGATGTTCTCGAAGTCAGCGACGGTGATCGTGCTGGAGAATTGGCGGTGCGCCCGCGACCACACGAACGCCCGGCACTTCGCATTGCAGTACCTCTTGTTCAGCCGCTCCTGAGCGTCGATCGGTCGCTTGCATTTCCGGCACAATCGCTGGTCGCCGGGTAGCTGGTGGCTAGCAGCCGGTAGCTGGAAGCTAGGAGGGTAGCTGGCGCTGGTCGCTGGTAGCACAAGATCATCGTATCAAGTTCTAACCAATTTCGTCAACACCACTTTTCGAGTCGCTCAAAAATCCAGGGAAACGCCTGCTGCGCCAGTACCGTCGGTGCTTGCCTTTCGTTGACGTTTTGTCTGCCGAATATCGATGGAATGTTGATGGAATGTTGATGGAATGTTGACGTTTATTTGCTGATAGATTGACAAATGGTACGCTTGCTGTTGTTCGTTCAAGAAAGACCGTGGCAGTGGAGACAAGCTCCGCGCATGTACGGATTCGCATGTGGGCATTTCGACCACTGTGAACAAGACGCTGCTTGAATTCTTCGGGCTTGTTCTTCTTATAAATGACGTGGTAGATTCTCTTTGGTGGCGAGCGTCTGGGGCGGGAGCTTCTGGAAAAGAGTACGATGGTACTACCAGGTTTGATTCTCACCGGCTTTGAGCGAGTTCGGCGAAAGCTTGGGCGAAAAGGACATTAGCGATGATCTTCGAGGACGTTACCGTTCAAGACTGTCACCGGGAAGCCTGGCTTGAGTCACAGATCAAAGTGGCTCAGCGGAAAATCGACAGACTGTGCAAGCAGATTTCGTTCAAAGAAGAGATTGCTCAACGACTGATGAGTCCGTGGTTTTGTGAGCACTACGACAACGAGATCGGAACACGTTATCAGGAAATGGCGCAGCTTGAGGGAGCCGTGCGCGCTGCACAGCTTGAACTGGATCGACTGGCAGATAAGCGTTATGCAGACAAGGCGCGGCGTTTGGCAGCGATCGCACTCATTGAAGAAGTTGGAAAGAAGGCAACGGCTGGGACGACTCCTGCGTCCGCGCCGTCGTCCGATACCCGACAGAAGCAGCAAGACATGTTCTTTGGACCAGGGGCACCGCCCGCTGCGCCGCCCAAGTCCTCTTCGCCGTGCGTGACGATCGATCAGAAAGCGGAGGACGACATCGCCCGCGCCTTCGAGATTTGCCGCCGTGAGATTCCGCCGCCGGACCCCACGCCTGCCCTCGCGACTCCGAGCGCTCCCCCGAGCACTCCTACCTCCAGCGAAAAGCCCGCGGTCGCTCCCCTGACTCATCTGACTCTGGCGCGACTCGCGATGCCCGCAGCCATCGCAGAGCCGGACTCTGTGAATCGTTTGGAGGACTCTGCTGCCGATTCCTTTGCGCGAGCAGAAGACGCTCCGCATCAAGAGGAATCCGCATCGTTCGAGGAGTCAGACGCGCCATCGAATGAATGCGATTCTGCTGATGCACAGAGTCCGATCGGAATGCCCATGTCTGCGGCTCCGACGGACTCTCAAGGCGCTGTCCCAGATCGAACAGAGACACAATCAACTGGCGATGACAACGACGAAACTGAGCTGACCGCAGAGGATGAAGCGGAAGGATTAGAGTAGAAGAACAGACAGCCTTCTTCATCGCCAGTCGTCGCATCACGGAATCGATCGCCTGGTTGGCAGTCTCTCTGCGCAAAACAGGGCCGACGATTCCCGGCGGACACGTCGTGTCGTTGCGCAACGGTCGTCAGCCTACTCATGACGCATGAGCAGACGCGAGGACTCCTTGCGCTTGGTCTTCCCGAACCGGGAGCGTGCGACGATGTTGCGCGCTTCACTCATACTCGATTCTCTGGTCAAGGGAATGAAGCCAGAATGCCGACCCCCTTCCGCAACATACTGCGGTGGGAGGACTCCTTTCGCGTGGCACTGGCGCAACACTTCGATCTTCAGGAGGCAGGGCTTGTCTTCCCACTCCGTCTTGCGCGAGAGCTGATCGCGCCGGGCAATCCAGAGCGGGTCTTTCACAGAGGGGTTGCCGGTCGCCGTGGACTCGACATGGGAATGGGTCAGAGGCTCCAAGCGCAGCTCGAACTTCTCGGACGGCGAGGTTTGCCACTGCTCGACTAGGCTGCCAGGAGCGCCGCGCAGGCAGCGTTCCAGCGCGCCATGGCGGGCTTGCTCATCCGCGAGCGCTCTCTGCGCGAACTCGATAGCTTTCGCGTGGTACTGGCGCAACGACTTCATGGCCTGGAATCACGGAACCCCCGTTGCCAAGTCGACCTCTGACAGACTCCTTTCGGTGCTACAAAGCAGAACCAAAGCGTCTCGAAGCCCGGACGATCCAGAATCAGCAGGCTCTGCGTCCTCCCGCCACTGCGTCTATGTCATTCCGAACGGTGAAGGGAATGCGATCGTTCCCGCTGCGGTCACGATGCGATGATCACGGCCACGACTCCAGACGGAGTGGCCACGATATTGGGAGGGGAAGCGAAGACAGGACAGTCCGCGTTCCAAGCCGAAGGCTGCGGAGCGAAATGTCCAAATTCATCTCCAAACCGTCCGCACCCGCCGCCTCCTCCCCCCTGTCATCCCCCCACACCTTCGACCGGACAAGAACCCACAAAAAGCAATTTATCTTACATGAAAAAACTATTCATACTTCACTCCAGCGAGAGAGAATTAAGAAAATTGCGTCTGAATGCATTTGGTCCTTTACACGGACGAATCAAGCATTTTTTTCGTCACGTCGAGCACTCTTAATCCAGTCGGTCATAAAAGTGCCGTTTTTTTAGGTTTGGGGGCATACCGGATTGGCTGGGCTGGTGGTTGGTTGGGGAGTGGTCCGGTTACTTGCCGACTTTCCCGATGCTGGCTCGTCAGGCAGTGACTACATTGGCGGCAGTTGCCTACCTTTTGCGGGCCTGATGAGCCTTCGGACACTGCGTTATGCGGATAGCTCGCGATTGAGTTATGTCGATATAGTCGGCAGAAAGCGATTCCCCGTTAGGGCGTTGATCGTGGCGGCAGCGAGAGTTGTGTCTTTGGACCCAGGGCTCTCTGTCCTTCTGCGGGTCCCAGGGCCTTCCCAGAGTCCCCGCTTCCCAGTGCCGTGGCGGCTCCAGCGCCGACGAGGACACCGGTTCCGATGAGTCCAATTGCCCCAAGCGCGCGCGTGAAGAAGCCGGGCTTCTCTGTCTCTGCTTGTGTAGCCATTCCGTCTTGAAGCGCTGCGAATTCACGAGACAAGCTGTCAGCGTGATCCTTCCACTGCTTGGCCAAGTCCGTCGCTGCCTGCAATTCCTTACTGAGCCGCCGGTTGTCGGCTGTCAGCGTCGCGATGTTCTGGTTGGCAACGGCCAGGGCGGTCTGTGCGGACGATGTCGGCTCAGTCTGGCGAGCCGGCGGGAGCTGTCTCTGTTGCTCCTTTGCAGCTAGCTTTTTCGTGGCAGAGGACAGCACCTCTTCGACGGAACGAAGCTGCTGCTTCAGCCTCCGGCTCTCTGCTTCGGCGTTATCCAGCCTTGATTGCAAGCGGAGATGACTTTGGGATGCAGACCACTCTGCGAGCTGCACCACTTGACTGTCCGTTGCCACCGAAAGTTGCCGCGTCAGTTCGTCGTTGTGCTTAAGGAGTGCATGGATCCGCTGGTTCGACTCGGAAAGCTGTCTCCGATGCTCTTCCTCACGCTGAGACGCCCAGTTCGCCAACGCAGCTTGCCCTCGACGCTCCTCTTGAAGTCTATGCTCAGTGAGAGTCCCGTCTAGATGCGCGCTCTCCACGGAACTACGGAGCGTCTTCACCAGCTGCTTTTCCTTCGCCAGTTCATCTCTGCGCTGACAGAGCTGCGACTCCACTTGCTTCTTCTCTCTCGTCAACTGCTCCACCTGCTTGCGGAGTCCTTCCTGCGTCCTCCGTGACTCCTCCTTTTCGGCTTGCGCCTTTTGAAGCTGCGCTTCCTTCTCCTTGGTGACCTGATCCACTCTGTTGCGCAGGTCTTCCAACTCACGCCGCAGTTCTTCCTTTTCCGTCTGCGACTTCAGGAGCTGCTCTTGCTGGTCCGCGATCTTCCTCTGCTGTTCCTCAAGTCGCGCATCTTGACCCTCGCGCACAAGCTCGATCGCTGCGGCTGCCGCTGTGGCCGCTGCGGCTGTCCCAAGCGCAACCTTCAGCGCGGTGTGTCCGTGCTTCTTCGTAGGTCGTAC
>CALFYE010000450.1 GCA_937952145.1 uncultured Myxococcales bacterium | reverse complement strand
CGGCGGCGATGGTCGCGGACCCGGCGGCGGTGGCGGGGTCGGCGGCGGCGGCGGCGGCGCTGGGCTGGGCAACGATCCTACGCTGCTGATAGGCGGCGGTGGTGGCGGCTTTGGCGGCGGCGGCGGCGGCGGTGGGTCGCGGGGGGGCGACGGTGGCTTTGGCGGGGGAGGCGGGGCCGGCTCGGATGAAGCCGGCGCTGCTGGCTTTGGCGGCGGAGCAGGAAGTCGTAGCAGCGACTGCATGAACGGCGCCATGCCCGGCACCGGCGGTGGCGGCGGCGGTCTGGGGGCGGGCGGCGCCATCTTCGTGCACGAGGGCACGCTGACGGCGAGCAACAGCACCCTGGCCCACAACCGGGCCCGCGGCGGTGCCGGCTCCGGCGGCAAAGGCACCTGTGCGGAGTGGGGCCATGGTCTGGGAGGCGCGCTCTTCAACCTCAACGGCCGCGTCACCCTGGTGAACGTCAGCGCCATCGCCAACGACGTGGCCGGCCTCAATACCGCCGTGGCTGGAGGCGGAGTCGCCGAGCAGATCGCGGCCGATGATGGGCGGGCCTTTGTCAGCACCGCACTGGGCCCGCTTGACGCGGCGGCCACCCTAACCCTGCAGAACACGCTGATCAGTGGCAACGGCGAGACCTTGAGTGGCGCGGGTGATGTCGTGCTCATCGCCAAAGCGGGCACCAGCACGCTGCAAGCCACGGCTCCCAACCTGATGGAGCGGCAGGTCAAGAGCACGCCGAACGTGCTCACAGGCATAAGCCCGTCGAGTGTGGTCCTCGCGACCTCGGGCATTCGCCTCGGCACGGCTCAGCTACAGGCCAGCGGCACGGTCTTTCTGCCGGTGTCCGCCGCCGCTGGGCTGCTGTCTGGGGATGCTGCGACGTGTCAGCAGGCTCCGGTAAGCGCGCTCGATCAGCTGGGCGCTGCTCGTTCGCCGAGTGCCTGCACGCTGGGGGCTATCGAAGCCAACCCAGCCGTACCGCCGGCTACCGCGGCCTGCGTGCCAACTAACCCCGGCTGTGGCCTGGCCCCTGCGGCCGCCCCCGCGCGGGCTCCTTGGTCGCTGGCTCTGGTCTGCGCGCTGAGCGGCGTCTTCATCCTGCTGCGTCGAGCACAGCGCCGGCGGAGCGCCTAGGATGCGTCACCGGGGAGGGCTGGCTGGACAGGGCCTCGTGGTCCTGCTGATCGCTGTGAGTGGCCTTGCGAGCGCGGTCGGTCAGCGAGCCGCGTACGCTGCGGGTCGCGCCGGGCCAGCAGCGATCGATAGCGCTCAGGCTGGCAAGCTGGTTCTCGACGCCAAGGCGGCGCTGGAAAGTGGCGCTGCGGAGACTGCCTACAAGCTGGCGGCGCAGGCCTATCGCAGCACGCAGACCCCGGATGCGTTGTACGTGCTCGGGCTGGTCGCCCTCTCGGGCAAAAACCTGCTGGCGGCGCAGGACCTGCTCCGGCGCTATCTCGCCGATCCCAACCTGGAAGTCAGCAGCGAAGCGCCCGAGATCCTTGCGGCGCAGAACATCGTGTCGCGCCCGCGGCCTCCAGCAGCCCAGCTCAACATCCTGGGCGATCGCGGCATGCTGATCTCGATCGACGATCGGCTGGTCGGCGTGCTGCCGCTTGTGCGCCCGCTGCTCGTCAGCCCGGGCGAGCACCGGGTCGTGCTGGAGCGACGCTCGACGCGCCTGGAAGATCTGGTGCGGGTGGCGGTCGGCCGTCTGGGCGAGCTGCGAGTCCATGCCGCAACCAAGGCGCTGGTCTTGACGGTGCTGCCCGGGGTCCTCTTGCGGCAGTCGCTGCCCAGCGGGCTAGCTGCTGAGCAGGCGGGCTTTGAGCAGACCAGCGAAGCCGTGCTCACCGGGCGACGGCTGTCGGCGCTGACCGAGCGCGACTCGGCGGAGTGTGGCGAGCCCGCCCCCGGAGCCTGCTCGGATCCGCTGCGTTGCGAGGTTGATCAAGCGCGCCACTGCGAGGCGGACTACGTGCTGCGCA
Organism: uncultured Myxococcales bacterium; assembly: GCA_937952145.1. Classification (GTDB taxonomy): domain Bacteria; phylum Myxococcota_A; class Polyangia; order Palsa-1104; family JAEUJZ01; genus JAEUJZ01. The sequence goes on along the minus strand of CALFYE010000450.1, from coordinate 9,253 downwards.
GCCGCTTGCAGTCGCTCCCCGGGCCGCCCCCGCAGCTCGCGCTGGTGATCGATCTCATCGATGTCAGCCTCGGGGCCGTTGCTGCCAACACTACCCTGCGCTGTACCGGCTGTGCCCCCTCTGCACTCCGTGAGCAGCTTCGCGCGCAGCTTCCGGCGCTCCTTGACCGCGGCGTCGGTCGGGCTCGCGGCACGCTCGATGTGGCCTCTGACCCGGGCGCGGCGATGGTCTTTGTCGATGGACAGGCGGTCGGGGTGACGCCCTATCGCGGCGTCCTGTTCGCCGGGTCTCACCAGATCACCGTGCGCAAGGGCGGTCACAGCGAGTATTCACAGCCGATCGAGGTCCGCGATGCCGAGACGGCGCAGGTTGTCGCAACGCTACCGGCCGAGGGGGCTGCCCCGGCTACCTCGGGTTCGACGGTGATCCTGCAGCAGGTCGGCCGGCCGTTGTGGCGCTTGATCGCTGGTGGCGTGGCCATCGGCAGCGGTGTGGTGTTGCTCGGCTTTGGGGCGTCGGCACTCTCCATCGATGGGCGCTGCGTCGGCCCGTACACCAGCCTCAGCAACTGCCCCAGCGTCTACAACACCGATGCCGCCGGCGGGGCGCTGCTTGGCCTCGCGGGGGCACTTGCGATCGGCGGCACCCTCGCCATTGCCTGGCCCCCGCCCCGGCCCAAGCCGGTCTCGCCAGCGACGGCAGTGACTCCTTAGCTCATGGATTATGGAGGTCTCGATGCGGCGATTTTCTCTTGTGCTCTGCGCGCTTCTCGGTAGCTCGTGTGAGGCCGTCTGGGGACACCTCACCGAGCCGAATCGTCAGTTCGACTGCAGTGCCGCCGGGTCTAGCTGCCCCGAGGGCCAGTTCTGCAATCCCTCGACCCTAGCCTGCGAGGCGACCTGCGGGGCTGGCGCGATCTGCGTGCCCTGTGCCACCACCGATGCCACGAGCACCCTGGTGCGCGCCATCGAGTCGCAAGCCGACGGCAAGGCGACGCTGATTCAGCTGACTCCGGGCTGTGCCTACACCTTGAGCGAGCCCGTCGATTTCACCATGGGCCCAAACGCCCTGCCGCCGATCCGCAGCGACGTAACGATCGAAGGCAACGGCGCCACGCTCATCCGCAATCGGGATGTCGCTCCGTTCCGCTTTTTCTACGTCGCTCCGGCGCGATCAGCGTCGCTGGTCAGCCGCCTGACGCTGCGCAACCTGACGCTGCAGGGCGGACTTGCGCAGGGCGGGGATGCCGGAATCGGCCAGCCCGCGTCGCCGGCGGGGCCGGGTGGTGGCGGTGGCGGGGCCGGCTTTGGCGGCGCCATCTTTTCGCAGGGCCAGGTGGTCTTGAGCAAGGTGTCCCTGCTCGGCAACGAGGCCCGCGGGGGTCATGCGCGCGCCGATACCACCCCCGGCGTTGGGCTGGCGCAGGCGGTCTATGTGAAAGGCGGGGGCGGGGGCGGCGGCATGCGCGGCAATGGCCTAGACGGGTCGGTCAATCACGCGGGCGGCGGCGGCGGTGCGTTCCGGCCGGATACCGCGGGCGTACCCCAGGGCGGCTATGGGACCGGCCTCACCGAAGGCGGCAAGAACAGCGGGGGCGGCGGCACGTACAGCGGCCTGCCAACGGAGTTTTTGGGGACCGAGAGCGGTCGCAGTGCGACCCTGCAAGAGCCCGGCTCGGGCGGGGCGGCAATCGGCCAGACCGGCTGGCTGGGTGGGGCCGGTGGGGGCTGTATTACCGGCGGGGCCGGTGCGGCCGGCGGCAATGGTGGGGGCGGCGGTAGCGGGCAGTCCAAGGCCGGAAACGGCGAGCCTCGCTACGGCGGGGGCGGCGGCGGGTTCTACAGCAACGGCGGCGCGGGCCAAGCAGCCGATACCGCCGCGCACGGTGGCGGCGGTGGCGCCTATGGCGGTGGTGGCTCGGGCGGAGTCACCGGTGCGGCCGGCGGTGGCGGCGGCGGGGTCGGCGGCGGCGGCGGCGGCGGCTCGATCCTAACGAGCGGCACCGGCGCTCCGGTCGGCGGTGGCGGTGGCGGCGGTGGTGGCTTTGGCGGTGGCGGCGGCGGCGGTGGGGGCTCCAGCGCAGCGGCCGGCGACATTGGCTGCGCTGGCGGCGTCGGTGGCTTCGGCGGCGGCGGGGGCGTCGGGCCCAGCCTGGGAAGCGGATCGGGCAGTCGCTACGGGGGCGGTGCCGGCATCTTTGTCCCCAGCAAGGCGGCCTGGGGCGGCGGCGGGATGGGCGCCGGCGGAGCGATCTTCGCGCTCGGCGGACAGGTCGAGCTGCGCGAGAGCAAGCTGTCCGGCAACGTGGCGCAGGGCGGTGTCGGCGGCACCGGCGGGCGTGGCTTGGGCGGGGCCGTCTTTGGCCTCGCGGCCGAGGTGACGCTGGTGCAGAGCAGCCTGACGCAGAACACGGCGCGCAACGGCGAAGCGCGGGTCAGCAGCGTCGATCTGGTGCAGAAGCCAGCCCGGGGTGCTGGGCTGTTCGTGCTCGATCCGGGCGCCAAGGCGCCGATCAGCCAGACCAGCGCGCGCGTCGAGCTCGTCGACAGCACGATCAGCGGCAATGTCGGGGACACCAATGACCCGACCGGCAGCGATGTCTCGCTAGAGCACGAGGCGCTTGGAGGCTCAGCCATCCTTGGCAGCGTCCGCCAGAGCGGGGGCACGAGCGGCCAGACCCAGAGCCAGTTCGCCGGCTCGATGGTGTCGACGACGGAAGGCATGACGGCAGGGTGTCAGGCCAGCCGCTCCGGTGCGCACGGGGGGGCGGGGCTTGCCGCGCTGGGGCTCCTTTGGCTGTGGCTTGTATGGCGACGTCGTACCCGCAGCGCGCAGCCGCTTCCGGGTCGTCGGTAACTTTTCTTCCGGGCAGCCGAGAACCATAGATACGGCTCGCAGTCTGCGGCAGGTGGTAAGTCCCGATGAGCTACGACGAGAGTGAAGCTGCGGCTCAAGGTCAGTTGCAGTCCCTCTGGCGTTCGGTAGATGCCAAAGGCGGTGCTGCGAGCCATGCAGCCCCGGGCACGGGTTCATGGCTGGCAGCGACGCAAGAGGCGGTTGCTGGCCGCGGCGCAGGCCCGCCATTTTGGGCGGCCGGGGCGCTGGGCCAGGCCTCTGAAAAAGATCGCGCGGCGCCGTTTGTCGGCATGTACGACGGCAAAAAGCTCGGTGCCGGGAAGGCCGGCGCCAAGGCCGGCGCAAAGACCGGGGCTGCCAAGCGCACTCCGCAGAGCGACACCAAGACCAAGACGGCCCCCGTCGCAGGCGGGCACAACCCCAGCAAGCCGAAGGGCGGGGCGAAAAACGCTCTCGACGCTGCCCGCACGGCCGCCGGCACCAAGGGCGGGACCGAGGCCAAGCACGCGGCCAAGAACGCCGCGATGGCTGGCCTGGGCAAGCACGCCGCACCCGGTAGCAAGCTCGCCGCCGCGGCCCCCGCGCTCGATGCTGCCGCCAAGGGCGCGCGCCCAGCCGATCAGCTGAAAAAGCTCGACGAGCCCGCGACGGTAAGTGGCTGGCAGGCGCTCTCCATCGGTCGCGATCTCAAGGCCTCGGTGGCGGGGCAGGGCGGCACGGCATCGGCCACCGCCAGCAAGCAGCAGAGCGTCGGCACCGACCACCACGACCTAGAGCCCTACAAGAGTCCCTTTGCCAGCGTCTTTCTGACCGGCATTACCGACGAGGCGGCCAACGCCCGGGGCACCGGGCAGTACGTCACCGGACACTCAAGCTCAGTGGCGCTTTACGACGGCACCAAGCCGGGCACCGACGAGAAGAGCCAGTACAACACCTCGCCGTCCGATATCAACAGCCCGGACAAAAAGACGCGCGATCAAGCCAACGCGACCAACAACACCGACATGGCCTACGACGCCCTGGCGGTCTCGCAGTTTGCGCGCATGGGCGACGCCGTGCAGATCGGCAAGGACGGCAAGCTCAAGATCGACGAAGCGGCACTGAGCCAGCCGGTGCAGATCGGCGGCAAGGACGGCGAGCAGTACATGTCGGCGCTGCAGATGGGCGAAAAAGGCGCCGACGCCGCCATCAAGTCCAATCCCGAGCTCGCCAAGCTCATTTCCTCCGGGGGCGATCCCAGCACCGACCCCAAGCTGGCCGGCCAGTTCATCTCGATCACCGGCCACAGCGGCGGCGGGCAGAGCAGCTTCTACTCGGCCCTGGAGCTTGCCCAGCGCGGCTTCAAGAACGTCTCGGTGGTCGGCTACGACATGGCGATGACGCCACACCAGCGCGAGGTGCTCGAAAAGCTGGGCGTCAACGTCACCAACATCACCGGCCACACCGGCGACAAAGACAACTACCTGAACTCGCCGGTCGGTGAGCTGATCAGAAGCTCGATGGGCGGCGACCAGAAGTACTACGACGCCAGCGTCGATCGCGGTGGCTCCGAGGGCGCGCTTGACGCCCACAACATCGTTGGCAACGACCGCGTGACGACGATGTTGCGCTACTCCACCTGGCTGGATTCCCAGGGCAAGCACCAGCAGTGGAACGACGCCAACTACCAGGCCTTCCTCAAGTCCTCGGGCGGCACCGGCGACAACGTCAAGGGACCGGACGGCACGCTGCACGACTCGGCGAGCCCGATCAGCGGCAGCTTCATCAACAAGGCCCAGGCCAAAGACCCGGCGCTGTACCTGCAGACCCCACAGTTCACCGGCCAGGATCTGCTCAACGGCGTCGGCAGCGTGCCGGTCGTGGGTGACTGGCTGGGGCAGAAGCTGGGTGGCCTCGCCGACGACAAGCTGCCGGGCTTCCGCGACACGCAGATGCCGCGCCTCGACCTGGCGGTCAACCCACAGGTGCAGGCGCAGGGCTCGGTCAACGGGCAGCAGCTCTCGGCGGGGGGCAGCGTCAATCTGTCGGGCAGCAGCATCGACGTGCTGGGGGCTCACCTGACCGCCGGTGACTGGGCGCAGGCTTCGGGCAACGTCAACCTGTCGCAGGGCAGCGGCAACTTCAATGTCGGCGGCCAGAACGGGGTCGGCGCCGACGTCAACGTCGCCCAGGGCAACCTCGACCTCAACGTCTTCGGCAACAAGATCGACGTCGACCAGGGTATTCGCGACGCCTGGGGCTGGCTCACCGGCCGTTAGCGCCCGGCTCTTTGCCGCCCTCTCCATATCGACTTCAATATCTGTAATTCACAAAACTTACTGGCCATGTGGTGAGGCGAAATAAGACTCTCGCCCACCTGGACGTGGCGAGTTTGCCCGCGGACTGGGGCCTCAGCGAACGGACCCGCTTGGCGCCGGATCGCTCCGCCGCCCGACGGAGACGAGCGCTCTCCGGGCGCGCTGTGCCGGTCGGTGCAGCGGATTGGCACGATATCCGCAAGACTGCCGGCCATGCGCAGCATTGAGCAGCGCAGATCTCAAGGAGAACTCTCATGAAGACCCTTTCCAAGCTCGCGATTTTCGCCCTCCCGCTGTTCCTGGCCGCCCCCGTGATGGCCGAAGAGACCGCCGCTGCCCCGGCCGCCACCGACGCCGCCAAGCCGGCCCCCGCCAAGGGCAAGAAGGTGAAGAAGGAAGCGGCTGCTCCCGAGGCTCCCGCTGCCGACGCCAAGGCCGAGGGTGGCGACAAGCCGAAGGACGAGGCCAAGCCGGCTAAGAAGCCGAAGGGCAAGAAGGCCCCCGAAGGCGAGAAGAAGGAAGAGACCAAGTAGTCTCGTCCTCTCGCCTGGACTGCTAGGCCGTCAGCCTCGCTGACGCCACAGCCCACAAGACCCCACGGTCCCCGCGATCGTGGGGTTTTTGTTTTTCTGGCCTGGGCAGACGTGCGCCCGGAACAGCTCAGCCGGTGTATCGGTTTGCTAGTGTGAGGATCGCCATGCGTAAGCCGCCCGCTTTTCCGACGATGTTTGGTTTTTTGATCGCTGCCTTCACTTGCTTGACCCTGCCTTCGGCCTGGGCCGCCTCGCAGGTCCAGGCGCCGCACGTCGGAGTCGAGCTCGTCGCTTCGGGGCCGCTCGCGTCGGGGGAGGGGCAGCAGTTAGCGCTGCACTTCGTCCTCGAAAAGGGCTGGCATCTGTACTGGCAGAACCCGGGGGACTCGGGGCAGGCCCCTGAGGTCCACTATTCGCTGCACGCCCCGGCTGGGTCAGTGGGGGCAGGCACCGAGCTGTCGTCGCTGCTTCAGGTCGGCGAGATTCGCTGGCCGGTGCCCGAGCGGATCGTGAGTGGGCCGGTCGTGAACTTCGGCTATGCCGACGACCTGGTCTTGCTGTCCCCCGTGCGAGCCACTGCGGAGCTGGGTGGACGAGGTCTGTCTAGCGTCCAGGTCACGGCCCAGGTGAAGTGGCTGGTTTGTGCCGAGGTCTGCATTCCTGGCAGCGCCAGCCTCGATCTCAGCTGGCCTGTGGCCGGCCCGGCAGCACCGACCGAGTCGCGTACTCGCGCGCTCTTCACCGCAGCGGAGCACGCGCTGCCGCTGGCGCTGCCGCCGGACTATCGCCTCGCTGCCGTCATCGATGCGCGCGCCTTCCACCTGCGCCTGGAGCTTCCGACCGGCGCGCCGACCACTCCCGATCTCAAGGCCGAGCTCCTGCCGCTGGCGCGCGACGAGGTCGAGCTTTCGGCGCCGCAAGAGTCGCTCCTCTCGGGGGCGACGCTGGCCTTGGCGGTGCCGCGCTCAGAGCAGCTTGTCCGGGCTCCGAGCACACTGCGCGGTCTTCTGCGGCTCACAGGTGGCGGACAGCATCGCAGCTACGCCATCGCCGTGCCGGTGGTCGATGGGACCACTGCTGCGAAGCCGGCTCCCGCAGGCCCGGAGACGCAGCCGTCGGCGAGCCCAGCGAGTGCTCCGCCTTTGGCCAGCCCGAAAGCACCCAGTAGCCCACCATCGCTGTGGCTGATGCTGCTCTTTGCTCTGCTGGGCGGAGCGCTGCTGAACCTGATGCCCTGCGTCTTTCCCGTTCTGTCGATCAAGGCCCTGGAACTCGTCGAGACGGCGAGCAGTGATCGGCGCCGCGCGCGCTTGCACGGTGCAGCCTACACGGCGGGCGTCCTGCTTTCGTTTTGGGCGCTGGCCGGCCTGCTGATCGCGCTGCGCTATACCGGGCAACAGCTCGGCTGGGGCTTTCACTTGCAGTCGCCGCGCTTTCTGGTCGCGCTGTCGGCGCTGCTGTTTCTCATGGGGCTGAACCTGCTCGGCGTGTTTGAGCTGGGCCTCGGGCTGACGCAGCTCGGTCAGGTCTCAGTCGATGTCGCCGAGCGCGATCGTCGGGGCTATGCCGCGGCCTTTGTCACCGGAGTGCTGGCGACGGTGGTGGCCACACCCTGCACAGCGCCGTTTATGAGCACAGCGCTTGGCTTCGCCCTCAGTCAGCCGCCGCTCCTCGCGCTGCCGATCTTCACGGCGCTGGCCCTGGGGCTGGCGCTGCCGTATGTGCTTCTGACTTGGCTGCCGGCCCTGCACCGCCTGATGCCGCGACCAGGTGCCTGGATGGAGACCTTCAAGCAGGTGATGGGCTTCCTGCTGCTTGGGACGGTGGTCTGGCTGGCGTGGATCCTGGCGGCGCAGGTCGGGGGCCCGGGCGTCGTGGCGCTGCTCTTGGGGCTGCTCGGGGTCGGCTTTTCCGCCTGGCTGCTGCGTCGCTGGTCCGAGGTACGGGCAGTCATCGGGCTCAGCATTGGGCTTGTCGCCCTGGCCGCCGTTGGACCGGGCTTCATCGCCGCGCGACTCGCTCCCGAACCGACCGCTACCAGCCATGCCACATCGGCTGCTCCGTCGAGCGGAGCGGCTAAGCAGGACATCGTCTGGGAGCCGTTCTCAAAAGAGAGCCTGGCCGCTCACCGCGCCGCGGGTCACGCCGTCTTCCTCGACTTCACCGCCGAGTGGTGCGTGTCCTGCAAGGTCAACGAGCGCCTGGTGCTGCAGTCTGACAGTGTGCGTCGCCGCCTGCACGACAGCGGCATCGTGACGATGAAGGCCGACTGGACCAGCTACGACCCCCGCATCACCGAGGCGCTCTCCGAGTTTGGCAAGAGCGCGATACCGTTTTACGCCGTTTACAGCCGTGATGCCGGACGCCCCCCCGTCGAGCTTCCGGCGATCCTGACGCCCAGCCTGGTGCTGGACGCCATCGACCGCGCTCGCTAGCGCTGCTGCCCCTACTTGCCGCCGGCGCCGCCAAGGGCCGAGCCCGCGACGGCCAAGAGCGCCTTCAAGTCCTCATCGTTGAACATCAGCTGACCACCGAAGTAGAAGTCGCGGCCGGTGTTGCCGAGCACCCCCGGCGGGCGATCGTTGAGGATGTCGTCGACGCCGCCGATGAGATACAGGTTGCGATAGGGCTGCACCAAGCTCCAGATGCGCAGGCGCGGCAGGACGTTCGAGCGGAAGTCGAAGAGGTCGGCGCGCAGCGTGAAGCGCTCGCGGAAGAAGTCGAAGTCGACGCCAATGCCGCCCGTCGATTCCTTAAGGCCGTAGCGCAGCGTCAGGATGAACCACTTGGGATCGAACAGAAAACGCTTGGCAAACTGGAAGCTGATCTTAAAGCCGCGGGTCATCGTCACCGTGTCGGTGGTGGTGGCCACTGGCTTGGAAGGATCGTCGGTGGTGGTGTAGACGCGCTGGTAGCTGCGGGTGCCGCGCGGATCGTCGATGAGCTCCAGCTGATAGTACTTGTCGGGGCGCGTCTGCAGCCGAACCTCGACGGCGTTCTTGATGTCATTGGTCGACACGTAGTACTCGGCGCGCAGGCCGACGATGGTCTGAAGCTGTCCCAGCGTGCGCACGAAGTCGCGGGCGTCGTCGGTGATCTGCTGCACGTTGTCGCCGATGGCTTCATCGACCAGCAGCCGACCGACCGTGCCCTTGCCCTTGCGCACATCGGTAGTCAGCGACGCGACGTTGCCGAGCGCGGTGTTCAAGCTATCGACCGCGGCCGAGACCTTATCCAGGTTCTGACGCAGCTTGGTGCCCGTCGAATCGACCTCGCTTGATCCCTTGCCGACGAGATCGCGCAGACCTTCGGTGATCTCGCGCACGTTGGCGATGGCCTTCGAGATGTCTTCGCGGCTCTGCCCCCCGGTCATGCCCTTGACGTCGACCGCGATCTCATCGACGTGCTTGATCAGCTGGGTGATGGCGTCCGAGTTCTTGACGATGCTGCCCTGCACGTCGCGGGCGATGTCCTGCACCGGGCCCTGCGTTAGCTTCTGCACGTCGCGCAAGATGTCGCGCACGATCGGCAGCGTCTCGTTGACCTGATACAGGATGTCCGAGGTGG
>CALFYE010000449.1 GCA_937952145.1 uncultured Myxococcales bacterium | reverse complement strand
TTTTTTCGCCGGGGCGTCGAAAAAATGAGATCCGCTGCGGCCCCAGCCTTACTGGGCTGTTTTTGCGGGATGGGCTGTGGATGAATTGGGCGGGGATTTGCTGCGGGGATTTGTTGCGGGGACAGCTTCCTAGCGGGTGACGTCGATGTTGTAGATGCCGGGGCCGGAGGTGCAGGTGCCGGTGATGTGGGTGGTGCCGGGTTTGCGGATGACGGTGCTGTTGGGGCCGGACTGCAGCGTGCCGGAAAAGACGATCTTCAGGGTGATCTGACCGGCTAGCTCACCAGTCATGTCCAGCGTCCAGTTGGCGTCGCCGTCGAGCGTGCCGGTGGGGATGCCTTTTAGCTGCATGTTCAGCTCTTGCGTCTTGCCGGCGACGGTCTTGTAGAACAGCTTGGTGTCGTCGCTGTAGCCGGTGAACTCGGTGAGCAGGCGCATGCCTTTGTTGGCCGATGCGCCCTGGTCGACCTGGCCGGTGACCTTCAGCGTGCCGGCGGCGGTGCCGGCGGTCATCTGCGCCGGGATGTTGGCGCTGCTGGCGGCGTTGAAGCCGTCGAAGCCCAGGTTGATGGCCTTGTCGATGGCAACATCGAGCCCGACGTAGGCCCGCCGCGCCTGTTCGTCGGAGGACACGCCCGAGCCGCAGCCGCTGGCAAGGACGCTGGCAAGGGCGCTGGCGGCGAGCGCGATGGACGTGATGGAACGTTGCATGAGCCTGACTCCTTAGCCAATCGGGTTCGAGAGGCAGTTGCTGAGGTCAAAGAGCATGAAGATCAGCGCTTTTTCTTGCGGCGACAGCGAGCCCGAGCGGCAGCCACTGGGGAAGTCGGGACCGGCCGAGTCTTCCGTCGCGCCGTCGAGTCCGGCCGAGACGTGGAGGTCGCTGAACACCATCTGGCCGCACTGCGTCTTGGGATCGGCGCCGACCGGGGCATCGAACGAGAAGTACTGCGTGATGTTGGGTCCGCTGGCTGGCTTGTAGTACGCCCAGCTACGGACCAGCGTCGGGGCGGCGGCGGCGATCGACTGAACGCTGTAGCGCGCCTGGGTGATCGGGATCAGGCCGCGCGTCGTGCTGGCCGCGACATTGGGCAAAAGCAGCCAGTCGGACAGCGCCTTGCCCTTGTCGAAGGTCTCGTCGATGGTCGCCTCGCCAGGATCGGGGCCGGTCAGGTTGGCGGCGAAGGTGGCGACGGTGTTGAGCGGGTTTACGCCCAGGCGCAGCCACTCGGAGTGATAGTGCGAGGCGAAGACGCGGCCGCCCTTGTCGAGGTAGCCCTTGAGCGCGGTCTTGGCCATCGTGCTCTTGGTGCTGGCGCCGGGGACGCCCTCGCAGGACATCACGACGACGTCATACTTGTCCCAGTTGGCGGCGGTGTCCCACCAGGGGTTGGCGGTCGGCAGGCTGACGGCGGCGGCGGCTCCGTTGTGACCGGCGGCGAACTTCGAGCTTGCGGGCTGCGCGACGCCGCTCATGTTGGTGTAGCCGCCACCGGCGTACAGGTTGACGCGTCCGGTACCGTCGGGCAGCGTGAACTCCGAGTCGTCGATGCCGAGCTTGCTCTTGCGCAGCAGGCACTCCATGGCGTCGGCGCCGCCGGTGGTGAGCGCGATCTTGGGAATGTTGCCTTCGGTCTGATTGCGCGGCAGGCGCGTGGTGTCGGGATCCAGGTTCATCGAACCGCAGGGCTCGACTTTGGGCAGGGTGATGATGCGCTGCCACTTGCCAACGCTGATCACGAGCGGGATGTTTTCGCCGGCCGGCACGTCGGTGAGCTCGAACGAGCCATCGGGTTTGGTCGAGGTGAAGGTAGTAGCGACGAAAGTATTGCTGCAGCGATCGCAGCTGGGCCCGGTGTTGGGCTTGCCGGGCATGACATCCTGCGGGATGTAGACGCGGGCGTTGTAGACCGGCAGGTTGCCGGCTGGGATGTTGACCGTGCCGCGCAGCTTCAGGTTGCCGCCGAGCTCCACGGGGCAGTCGGTGCGAACGGCGCACTTGCCGGTGCAGCCGGGGACGTTGACCGGCGTGAACTCGCCGGAGTAGGGATCGGGACCGATGGTGCCCGACGGGCAGCCTGCGACAAGCGACAGCGGCAGGGCCAGCGCGGACGAAAGCAGGTACCAGGTCAGCGGGCGCCGCGAGGCGGCGGAGGCTTTGGCGGGAACTTTTGCGGACATAGGCTCTCCTTTCAGTTCAAGGGCGCGATGCGGGACACAAGCAAGCAAGGGCACTCGTCATCGGGTCCGCCACCCGGCAGGACAGAGCGTGCCAAGCGGGGTGGGCGGGTACGGCAGTCGGGCAGAGATCTCGCGGCTGGACCGACGCGCCGCGGCAGCACAGGGTGCCGTCGGCGCGCCGGGGGAAGGGCAGGGGGCTGGCTGGGCGCGAACCGACACGCGGCTACGGCTGGACCTGGTAGCAGGTGCAGCCGGTGTCGCCAGCGGCACAAGGATCGCCGAAGCCACCGGGCTTGCTGCACTGCACGCTGTTGCAGCATGGCGTGCCACCCACCGTGCAGCCCTGACCGTACTGGGCGCAGAGCCCACCGCCGTCACGACCGCCATCGACACCACCGTCAGCCGGCGAGCTGGGCGGCGTGCAGATACCCTGGACCGAGCCCGGCGCCGTGACGCAGCTATAGCCGATGTCGCAGCAGTCAGCCGAGACGCTGCATGCGCCACCCGACGGCGAGCACTTCATGCCCATGTTGCCGCACTTGAGGATGCCCATGGCGTCGGGGATGCAGGACAGGTTGTTGCAGCAGTCAGACGAGTTCGAGCAGGTCTGACCCGACATGCGGCACATGCCGCCGCCGTAGCAGCGCGGCACGCCCTGAGTGTCGAGCTTGCAAGCGGCACCGGGACCGGCGCTGCAGCAGTTGTTTCGCGCGATGCCGCAAGCATTCACGGTGCCGGTGTACTTGCAGATGTTGCCCTGCGGGTTGCAGCCCGTCGGCTTGGTGCAGACGCCGATGGCGTAGCCCACCGCCTTCTTGCACTCGGCCTGGCCATCGCCCGGCAGGCCGCTGCCGGCATAACCGCAGCAGTCGGTGTCCTTGGTGCACAGGTCTCCCGTAGGGTGGCAGCCCTGTGGGTTCTGGCAGACCTTGGTGGGACCGCCGGCGAAGCCCAGGCACAGCGCGCTGCAGCAGGTGCACGTCGAACACAGCGTGCCAGCCACCGAGCAGCCACCGGCGCCGCTGACCGGCAGGGCCTGGCAGGTGCCGTTGGTGTTGGTGCCGGTCTTGACGCAGTTCTGCTGGCAGCAGTCCGAATTCTGGGTGCAGATGTCGTTCAGCTGACGGCAGAACGACGAGCTCGTCGCGCACTTGTTCCCCGAGCACAGTCCCGAGCAGCACTCACTGTTCATCGTGCAGTCATTGCCCGACGACTTGCAGCCGGAACCGGGGTTGATCGGCTGACAGGCCATCGGCGTGCCGCTGCAGATGCCGCTGCAGCAGGCGCCAGCGGCGGTGCAGGTGGTGCCGTCCGAGAGGCAGGTCGAGCCGCAGAGGTTGCCGACGCAGCTGAGGCCGCAGCACTCGGAACCGGTGGTGCAGGCCGAGCCGGTGCCCTTGCAGGCGATCGGCTGCGTGCACTTCTTCGTCGCGGTATCGCAGGTGCCGGAGCAGCAGTCAGCGTTCATGGCGCAGGTTGCAGCCTGCGGCAAGCAGGCCTGACTACAGGTCTTGAGCACTGAATCGCAGATGCCAGAACAGCAGTCACCGCCCGCGGTACAGGCGGCCCCGAAGTTCTGACAGGACATCGCCACGGTCAAACAGGTGTTGGTGCCGGGGTCGCAGGTGCCAGAGCAGCAGTCGGTGTGATTGACGCAGCTGGCATTGTCGGCCAGGCACATGGCCACACCCAAGTCATCACCGGGAGGTGGATCGACCGTCATGCTCTCGCCACAGCCGCCGCAGCGGAGGCAGAACAGAACGGTGCTTAAACAGATTATTCGCAAGAGGCGCATGGAGTTCGCGTAGGTCATCGTCATAGACGCGTGCATGCAGCAAGAGCGGGGCCAGCGCCGCTAAGTCCGCGAATCTGCAGGGCTGGCGCGGTCCTCAGCCTGGCCGACGCGCCCGAGGCTGTCCCATTTGGTACACCGGCCCGTCCCAATCGGGACGCGATCACCCGCGGAAGGGGACGCGAAAAGCGCGCTACACCGCGTCTTTGCTAGCGCCCGGATCTTCGTCGTTCGCGGCGTCGTTCTCGATGCTCTTCAAGCGGGAATAGAGCCGGCGACGGGTGATGCCGAGGAGCTTGGCGGCTTCGGTCTTGTTGCCGGTAGCGCGGGCCAGGGCTTCGTGGATCAGCTCGCGCTCCAGGTGGTCGATGGAAAAGCCGGGCTGAAAGAGGTTACTGGGCAGGACCTGACGCGCCTGTTCGCTCAGCGCGCGTGGCAGGTGCGGCAGGCGAATGACCACCCCTGTTCCGTCGCTGCGACCGCGCTCGCTGGGACTCTTCTGACAGCTCCCACCGGCCAGGATCAGCGCGCGCTCAAGGACATTTTCCAGCTCGCGCACGTTGCCCGGCCAGGGGTAGCGGGTCAGAAGCTCCATGGCCTCCGGCGCGACCTCGGCGTCGCGGTGCCGTCGGGCCACGAAGCTGCTGACCAGGGCGGGGATGTCGTCGCTGCGCTCGCGCAGGGGCGGTACGACGATGGGAAAGACGTTGATGCGATAGAAGAAGTCTTCGCGCAGGCTGCGGTCGCGCACCGCCTGCGCAAGATCGCGATTGCTGGCGCAGACGAAGCGCACATCGACGGAGCGCACCTGCGTGCCGCCCACCCGGAAGAACTTGCGATCCTGCAAGAAGCGCAAGAGCTTCACCTGGATCGAGGCCGGTAGCTCGCCGATCTCATCGAGAAACAGCGTGCCGCGATCGGCGCGCTCGACATGGCCGATGCGCTGATCGACGGCGCCGGTGAAGGCGCCGCGCTCGTGACCGAACAGCTCACTTTCAAGCAGCGTCTCGGGCAGGGCGGCGCAGTGCACCTCGCACAGCGGGCTTCCGTGGCGTCGCGACTGATGATGCAGGGCCCGCGCTAGCGCGGTCTTGCCGGTGCCGCTCTCGCCCAGCAAGAGCACCGTCGAGTCGGTCGTCGCCACCTGGCTCAGCTGCTCGAAGACCTCGCGCATGCGAGCCGAGGTGCCAGTCAGGTGCTCGGCACCCTGCAGCTGGCTGAGCTGAGCCCGCAGCTGACCGTTCTGCTCTTGCAGCGCCCGTCGAGAGAGCAGCCGGGCGATCTTGATACGTAGTTCATCGATCGAGAAGGGCTTGATTAAGTAGTCATGCGCGCCTAGGCGCATCGCCTCGATCGCCGTCTCGGTGGTGGCGTAGGCGGTGATGACGATGACGTCCGGTGGGTTTCGCCCCTCGCGCACCTGCTTGAGCACTTCCAAGCCGTCGAGATCGGGCAGCCGCAGGTCGGTGACGACGACATCGGGGCTGTCGCTGGCGGCCCGCTTGAGCGCTTCGTGTCCGCTGGCGGCGCGCTGCACGCTGTAGCCGGCCGCGGTCAGGGCCGCGCTGAGCATGCGGCTGAGCTTCGGTTCATCGTCACACAGAAGGATGTGGGCCATGGCTGCTCACTAGATGAGAGGATTAGGCGCTGCTCGCTGCTGCACCCTCGGCCCGGCTGGGGGGCTGGGCTGGCAGGCGAATCAGGAAACATGCCCCGGTCTTCGCCTGTCCGGGACGGGGGGCGCGCGCTGCCGCGGTCGCGACGCTGATGCTGCCGCCGTGCTGCTCGACGATGCGGCGACAGACAACAAGGCCGAGCCCGGTGCCGGTCGGCTTGGTGGTGCGGAACGGCATGAACAGCACGCGCAGCTGCTCTTCGCTGATCCCGGGCCCGCTGTCTTCGACCTGCAGCTCGGCGCCGCCATCGGGCAGCGGCTTGGCGGCGATGCGCACTTCGCCTCTTTCGTCCATCGCCTGTACGGCGTTCTGCGTCAGGTTCAGCAGCACCTGCCGCAGGCGATCGCGATCGGCCAGCACCCGCACCGGCTGCTGCGTCGAGTTGTGGATGCGCAAGGTCGGGCTCTGCGCATGCTGCCGCCGCAGGTGGGTGCACAGCTCGGCACACAGCTCGGACAGATCGATCTCGGCCAGGCTCAGCGGGGCCTCGCGCGCGAAGTTTAGAAACTGCGTCGTCAGGTCGTTGAGTCGCCGCACCTCGTCGAGGATGTCGCGCACCAGCTCGGGATCGGCGGCTTGCTCGCGCAGGAGCTCGGCGCCCGCCCGAATGGTGCCCAGTGGATTGCGCAGCTCGTGTGCGACCATCGCTGCGAGCTCGCGCACCGCTTGTCCGCGCGCCGCTTCCGCCCGCAGGATCTGTTCGCGTCGCGCCGCCCGCAGCCCAAACAGCACCAAGAGCACGCACAGCGCGGCCAGCGCAATCACCGTCACGCCCGACGAAAGCGCACTGGCTCGCAGGCGCGTAGGCAGGGCCGAAAAGGCGCTCCCGGCTTCCAAAACTAAAAGTCGCGCCGGCTCGCCAGGCACGCGGAAGTAGCCGGCCAGGACGCTGACCGACTCGCTGGGCCGACTGGCGTCTTCCAGGCCGTAGGCAGGTCCGATGTTGTTCTGACCGGCGAGGGCACGCATGGCGCGATCGGGATCGATGCGCAGCAGGCTGATGGCAAGCCCGCCACCGACAGCACCACCGACGGGCACTGGGCGCAGGCTGGCGTCAAGAAGATAGGCCGCTTCAAGCTCGTTCTCCCGACTGATGGCTGGCAGCAGCTCCGCCCCGGCGCCCCGCGATAGGGCCTGCGCCGCGGTCTGCCCGATGGCGCGCAGGCGGCCCTCAGTCGTGGCGTTGACCGCCTGCAGTCCGACGTACAGCCAGCGCACGCTGATCGCCGCGCTGATGAGCAGGATGGCGATGACCAAAAGCAGGAGCCAAGCCGTGGCCTGCGGTCTCATCGCGGTCGATCTCATGGTGATCACGGGCTCTTGGCCGACCTAGTTACCCAGCAAGCGATCGAGGGTCGAAAGGTCGGCGCGGGGCGAGCGAGCCGAAAGCTGGGCCCGCAGCCGCGACCACAGCCGCTGTAGTTCACTTTGGCGGCTTCCCTGCTCGGGCTTGTCGGTGATCTCTTGCAGCGCCCGCACCCCTTCTTCCAGCCACTCCAGCGCCCCGTCGAGATCTTCGGCCAGAAGCAGGCGCTCGCTGTTCTTTTGCGCAAGCTCGCAGCGCTGGCCCGCAGTGGTGCCGCCTGGGCTGCTCGCTTCGTTTCCACGCGGGGGCAACGCAGCCAGGAAGCGGCGCGCCCCTTCCTGCAGGCGGGGGCCTAGCGGCAGCCCTGGCGCCGTCCCAGCCGATGCGGTCTCGACGAGTGCTGTGAAGCCCAGGCGGGCCCGGCTCAGCATCCCCAGGCGATAGCAGCTCACCGCCGAGTAGTAGTCGGCCACGGGCTCATGCAGGCCACTGCGAGCGGCGCCCCGGAAGGCCACCAGCGCGGGCAGATGTCGGCCAAGCTTGTGCAAGGCCATGCCGAGATAAAAGCCGATGTCCGCCGGCTGCTGCTCGGCATCGATCTGCTGGAAGACGCGCAGCGCTTCGTCGTACTGCTCGGCGCGAAACAGGCGCACGCCTTCGAGAAGCTGGAGCTGTGTAAGCGCGCTTTTTTCGGGGGCGCCGGTTCCGACCGCGGTCTTGCCAGGTTCACTGCTGCGCGACTGGATCGACTGCGCCCCCGCGGGCCGCGCGCTGAGCAAGCAGCACAGTCCGATCAAGGGGAGTAGGCAGAGGGCCGCGCGCATGGGGGCTCTGCTATCGGCCTCGTCCGGGAGCCTGCGGCAGGCTGACGCCTGGGCTGCTCAGGGCCGAGCGACCATTGCCGTTGCCATTGCCACCAACGGCCCCGTAGGCATTGCCGCTGCCGCGGGCTTCTAGGCTGCGCTGCGTCCCCACGGCTTTGGCGATCTGGGCTTGCACCGCCGTGCCGCGAGCCTGCTCCCGGGCGTCGGCTTCATTCTCCGACGAGTGGGCGCGGCCCCCAGTGCCACGTCGCGGGCCTGCGGCAGCACCGCGCGAGGCGGCTTCTGCGAGAGCCAGATCGCGCGCGACCTCTTCCCGCGCGATCGAGCGCATGGCCTGGTGCAGCTGCTCTGCCGTGCTCTTGGGGGCGCTGCTGGCTGCGACGGGGGCACCGGCTGCGCCCTCGGCGGCTCGTCCCGTGCGTGGGGCCACCGGCCGCGTGTGGGGGCTGTCGGCACGGGCTGGCCCGGGATCGAGATCAGCCTGCTCCTCGGCGGCCTCGCGCATGGCGGCGATGGCTGGCTGCGCATCCTGCGCGCGCGCTGTCGGCGCCGAGCCCAGCAGGCATACGGCGCAGGCGAGCCCTAGAAGCCTCTGCGGTGAGTACGACATGGCAACCCTAACCTCATTATATTTCAGGCCCGCGGACACGCGCATGTACCATTTGGTACATGCTTGCCCCCCGCATCGCCTTGCCGCTTCTGGGGGGACTGGCTCTGCTCTGCGTGCCACGGAGCGGCCTTGCATCGACCGCGCTAGCGACCAGCGATGCAGGGGCTGTGCCAGACCTTGCGGCAACCGCCGACGCGCTGATCGGGCAGGCGCTCGCTCTGCTCAAGCTACGCGACTATGCCGCAGCCCGCGGGCACTTACTGCGGGCGCACCGGCTGCTCGCGCCGGGCGATCCGCGCTTCCACGATGCCCTGTTGCTCTTGGGGATCAGCGCGTACCGTTTGGGACAGCTGGATCAGGCCGAGCTTGAGCTGCAGAGCGCGGCCGAGTCCAGCGACCCCGAGACGCGGGCTCAGGCGCGGCTGTTCCTGGGGCAGGTGCTGAGCGATGCCGGCGCGACCGATCAGGCCCAGCGCGAGCTCAGTCAGGCCACCGGCTCGCTGTCGCTGCGTGACTCGGCCGAACGGCTGCTGCAAAAGCGTCGCCCGCATCGCCTGTATTTCACGCTGCTTGTCGCACCCGAGCTAGACGGCAACGTGCCGCTGACGCCGCTTTACGTCGATGTGCCGCCGCTTCCCGCCTGGCAGCGCGACTCGCAGGCCAGCCTTGATGGCGACCTGCTATCGCTGTTCAGCATCGGCCTGCGCCCGCTACGCAGCGGCCTGCTTCTGGGCAATACGATCTCGTATCGTCAGCAGTTTCGGTTAAGCGAGTACAACCTCCTGCTCAACTCGACCTGGGTGCAGTTTCATCACCTGACGGCGGTGCATCGACTGCGCCTGCAAGCCACGCTCAATGTCGCGGTGCTGGGGGGCGGTTTCCTATTTGTCGACGGTGCGGGACGCGTGCAGTATCGGCGACGTCTGCACCAGAAGTGGGGCCTTAGCGGGACGTATGAGGCGCACTATCGCGACTACCACAAGGTCGATTTCGCGGCGCTTTCCGGGCTGTCACAGAGCCTGCAGGCTGAGCTCAGCTACGGTCTGTCGCCGCAGCCGGTCAGCTTTGGGCTGGGTTATCAGGGCCTGCGTGAACAGACGCAGACCCCGGGAGACGTCGGCGATCAAGACTTTCGCGCCTGGGCGCACGGCCCGCTGGCCTGGCTGCGGGCCAGCCTGCACTCGCGCCTGGAGCTGTCGCTGAGCAGCACCCTGCTACACCGCGTCTTTGATCGCTCGCGGGTCGACTTCGCGCTGTGGAGCGATGTCAATCTGCTGCTGTCGGTAAATAGCTGGCTGTCGAGCTACCTCGCCGGCAGCCTGCTCTACAACTCGTCGAGCGACCCCTTCTTTCACTATGTGAAGCCCAGCGCATCGCTGGGGTTTGTCGCCTACCTCGGCCTGCTTTAGACCGGCTGTAGTGGACCCCGCAGCCGATCGCTGGAGCCGCGGGTACGCCGCTCCGATGTGGGTGTACCAAACGGGACACGGTCGCTGTCCGTTCTGGGGCGCGCTGCGCGGGGAGCGGGCCTGGGCTGCGGCGCGCTGCGACGAAAACCCAGCGGGCCTGCCCCCGCTTGAGCCTTGGCCCCGCGGTTGCATTTGAAAGACCGCGGATGGCTTGCCAAGAACTTGCGATGACCGAAAGAAATCAAATAACACGCGTTATCTTTCCTTCCGCACTCCGGCTGTCGATCGTCCTTGGGCTGTGTCTGCTCGGGCGGATGGCGAGCGCGGGTCCACCAGCGCCCGCGGCGACCGCACCCCCGGCGACCACTGCCCCGGCGACGGCTGCCCCTCCGACAGCGGCCACACCCGGAGCAAGCGACCCAGTCCCGGCGATGCCCCCCGCTGTGCCCCCGGCCACCGTCGGTCCGGCAGGTCCAGGGCCGGGGGTGGCGCCCGGCGGTCTGAGCGGCGCGGCGGGAAACCTATCGCCTGAAAAGCTGGCCCTCGCACAGCGCCATTACCAGCGCGGCGAGCAGGCCTTCCGCGAGCGCAAGTACGACGTCTCGCTCGACGAATTCACGACGGCCTACGAGATCTCAAAAGAACCGGATCTGCTCTACAACCTGCACAAGGTGGCGCTGAAGCTGGGGCAGAAAGAGATGGCGCTCAGCTACCTGCGCGAGTACCGCGGCCATCGTCCACCGGCCGAACAGCCGGCCATCGACAAAGAGATCGCCGACGTCACCGCCGCCGAGGTCAAGCCCGAGACCGCCGAGATCGGAAGAGCGT
>CALFYE010000448.1 GCA_937952145.1 uncultured Myxococcales bacterium | reverse complement strand
CCCCCCCCGTCGATAACTAAGCCATGGCTCAGCAACAGGTTGCCCCCCGAATTGAAGTCGATCCCTCGGTCTTTCAGACGCCGCTGCCGGCCCGCAAGCCGGAGGCCGTGCCCGCGCCCCCGCCACATCCGCTGTCGGTGCTGCCGAGTGATCGCGCAGCCTCGACGAGCCCTGCGAACGCGCAGGCCGGGGCCGCCGCCGCGGGCCTAGGTGAGCTCGCCAAACCCGCCACCACGCAGCCGGCCGCCGACGATGCGCAGGCCCGCCAGCACGTAACCGAGCAGGTGGAGGCGCTCAAAGAAGCCAAGCACGTCCTGCGCCCCAACGACAAAGGCCCCGACGTCGTCGTGCTGCAGCAGCAGCTCAAGCAGCTTGGCCTGCATATCAAAGAGACCGGCGTGATGGACAAAGACACCGAAGCGGTGATCAAAGCCATCCAGACCGGCGGCGGCCTGGGTCCTGATGGCATCGTCGGCCCCAAGACCCTCGATAGCCTGCTGACGCTCGACAAGAGCTCGGCCAAGCCGGATGCACAGGTTGGCGGCGCGGCAGCGGCCAGCGACAACGTCGATCACATGCCCGACGATCCCAAGCTGGCGGCCGTGTACCTGTTCAACCGCATGCGCGC
Organism: uncultured Myxococcales bacterium; assembly: GCA_937952145.1. Taxonomy (GTDB): domain Bacteria; phylum Myxococcota_A; class Polyangia; order Palsa-1104; family JAEUJZ01; genus JAEUJZ01. The sequence continues at coordinate 20,017 of CALFYE010000448.1, read as the reverse complement.
CAAGAACGCCGGCGACAACCTGACGCCCGCGCAAGAAAAGGACATGGAGCAGTTCCTCGCGAACTGGGACAAGAACAAGGCGCGCTACGAAAAGGTGTCCGAGACCTCCGGCATCCCGCCCAAGCTGGTCGCAGCGCTGCACTGGCGCGAATCGACGGGCGACTTCGGCACCTATCTGCACCAAGGCGATCCGCTGGGTAAAAAAGCCGTGCACGAGCCAGCCGACATTCCGATCTTCAAGACCTGGGAGCCGGCTGCCGAGCACGCGCTGGGTCAAAAGAACCCGACCCAGAAGGCCTACAAGATCGACGCCCACACGACGGACGAAGCGGCGCTGACGAGCTATGCCGAGCGCTATAACGGCCTTGGGTATCACAACTATCACGCCCAGGCCTCGCCCTATGTCTTCGCCGGCACCGACCAGTACAAGAAGGGCAAGTACGTCGGCGATGGCGACTGGGATGGCAACTACAAGGACACGCAGCTTGGAGTGCTGTCGATGATGCGACGCATCGATCGCCACGATCACGAGCTGGCGGAAAAAGCCGCAAAAGACAAAGCCAACGATCCGCATCCGAACCAGCACTTCGCGCAGTAGCTGGCGCATTCTCCCTCCTCCCACGTCCGCTTCCCTTTTCAGCGCCTGCCACGATGAATCGGCGGCTCGGTACTTCCGTCGGCGGTCGAGTTGGCAGAAGATCAACGCACGCCGATGTCACCGCGCCCCCGTTTCCGCGTCGTTTTGGGGCTGGTCTTTGCCAGCTTGCTGGGCCTTGCCCTGCCCTGCCCTGCTGCGCCGCTGCCGCCTGCCCCTGTGCTTTCGCTGACGGCCCCTTCTGAACAGCTCGAAGAGCTACAGCCCGGACAGCCTCTGCCCTATCTGCCCCCGCCGCCCGGCTGGCAGGTTGGCCACCTGCAGACCCAGGTCGATGTCTTTGAGATCGTGCCCCTGCCCAATCGTTTGCTGACGCTGGGGCCGAACCGGATCCTCCTCGACTACCGCAAGGCGCCAGGCACCCGCCCAGGTGGGAACGGCCTTCTGGCTACTTACCAGCGCGCGCTGCGATCGGCTGGCTGGTCGACTGAGCCGGTACCTGGGGCGCCGCAGGTGCTGGTCGCCAAGTACACCGGCCATGGCCGCCACCTGTGGCTCAAGCTGCATGCCGAACCCGCCGCGCTGCACATGGCTGTGTACGAACCTGCCGCCGCTGCCCAGGCTCCCGCGCTGGCCCAGGCGCTGGCGCAGCAGGGACGCGCCGTGATCTACGGCCTCACCTTCGAGCTCAACAAGGCCCAGATCCGCCCGGACGAAAGCCAGTCCATCCTGCGACAGATCCTGCGCCTGCTGCAGGACGCGCCCGAGCTCAACATCGAGATTCAGGTACACAGCGATGACAGCGTTGCCAAGCACTACGCCATCGAGCTCACTCAGGCGCGCGCCCGGACGCTTGTCGACTGGCTTGTGACCCAGGGGATTGCGCCGGCTCGCCTGGTGGCGCGGGGCTACCGCAACAACCAGCCACTCGCTGACAACCGCACCGCTGAGGGACGGGCCCGCAACCGTCGCATTGAGCTCGTCAGGCTGCCGGCCCGCTAGGACGCCGCGGAGCGTTGTCAGCTCCCCCGCTTGGCCTACGGCACAAAGCGAATCGAGCGCAGCAGCGACTCGGCTTCGCTCTTGACGGTGTTGCTGTCGATCATCAGGCCGACTTCGATGACGTCGGGGACCTCGGCGGTGGCGCGCTCGGGATAGGCCAGGCGGAAGTCGGCAGCGACATCGCGGCGCAGCGTACGAAGCTCGCCCAGCCGATCCGGGCCGCGGCCGAGTGCGATGTGGCGCATAAACGTGCCGTACTTGCGCTCGCGCCCGACCTCGCCGGCGACCTTCCACGCCCCGTCGGCCCAGACGTAGGCGATGGTGTCGGCGACGCTCTGGCCCTGATAGCTGTGCCGCGGCCCATCAAACGACACCAGCAGATAAAAGCAGGCGTCGTTGCGATCCGAGTCCGTGACATCAGCGCCTTTGCCGGGCAAGCGCAGCGGCGCCATCGTCACCTCGATGTGACGCAGGCTCTGCGGCTTTACGCGAAAGCCGTCGGGCGTGATGCGCAACAGCACCTTGTCCTCGCGCTTGAGCAGACGCCAGATGAGGATTGAGCCCGCCATCGGCCCAGCCTTGGCCACCAGGTGCAGGCTGCCCCCCTGGATGAAAAAATACGCCGGCCCGCCGAACTTCACGTCCCAGCTTCCCTTGTGCCGAGACAGCCACGCCGACATCGGCGGACCAGCCACGGTATCGGCCTCGCCCGACAGATCGACAACCGTGATCGGCGCGACATCAGCCAGCGCCGGAGAACCCGGGATGGCCCAGGCGAGGAGTGCGAGAAGCAGCCAGGCCCGTCGGCCCGCCAGCGTGGGAGGGAGAACTCTCGTAGAAGGAATCGACAACATCAGCGCAGTCCGCGGCGCAGCATAGCAAACCGGGGCGGCGGCCGGGACGTGGTGGTGAGCCCGGCAGTCCTCGCGTCCCCTTAGCGCAGTCGAAGGGGCAGCGGCTCGGCGGCGTAGGGACCGGCGACGACTTGATTGCTCTTGAGACGCACGTACTCAAGAACGGCGCGGACCTCAGATCCGCGCAGGCCACTGAGGAAGCTGGCCGGTGGGCTCGCGATCTGTCGGGTGGTCAGCAGGCGATACAGCGGTACGCCATCCCGCTCGATGCGGAGCTCAAACAGCGTGCCGCTCACCGCCGGTAAATGACGTGGCCCGAGCCTCTGCGGCTCGTACTGCGGGCACCGCGCATCGCCGCGATCAGCCCCCTTGTCGTCGGCGCTGGCGGCAAAGCGAAACCGCACCGGGCTGCCTGCATCCAGCTCGGCCCCGGGCTGCGGCGACAGCCAGATTGGAGTGTTGGCCGCGACCTGCGGCTCGCCGACTGGCTGACTGCCTACGCTGTCGAGTGCCCTCCAGTTCTCGTCAGTGGCACAGCCTTCATAGACCGGCTCTAGGCTCGGCAGAACAGCCAGATCGGCGCAGCCCAGAACGCAGATAACTCCCAGCACAGCCCAGCGGCGGGCCCTCCGTATTGCATGGTGAGGCATCTCAGACTCCATGGACCCGCCTGCTCTACCGTCCCGGCGGATACTTGTTCAGCTTGCGCTGCAGCGAGCGGCGGTGCAGACCCAGACGCCGCGCCGCTTCCGACACATTGCCGCTGCACTCCGACAGCACGCGCTGGATGTGCTCCCACTCGTTTCGCGCCAGCGACGGCGTTGGAAACTCAGCACCTGGGCTGACGAGGGGCGGCTGGGAAGCGCGCTCGCAGGCTGCGATCAGCTCATCGGCATCGATGGGCTTGGTCACGTACTGCAGGGCTCCCAAGCGCACCGCGTCGACCGCGGTAGCGATGCTGCCATAACCGGTCAGCATGACGATGCGGATGCCCGCGTCGAGCGCCTGCAGATCGCGCACGACCTCCAAGCCGGATCGGGCAGGCATGCGCAGATCGACAACTGCGATCTCGGGCGGTTCGCGCCCTGCGAGATCCAGCGCAGTCTGATAGCTGTTGGCAGTGCGCACGGCATACCCGCGCGACCGCAGGGCCTGCGCCATGCGCTCGCGAAAGACGTCGTCATCATCGACGAGCAGCACGGTCTGCGCATCGAGTCCGCGACCCTCGGCCCCCGTTTCAACCTGCGCCTTCATCGGGGCTCTCCGAGGCCCGCTCCGGGATTTTTGTCCGGCGTCTCAGGGATCGGAATCCGCAACGAGACGCACGTGCCGAGTCCAGGCGCGGACTGAATCTGCAGCTCGCCACCCATGCTCTCGATGACCTCGCGACAGAGAAACAAGCCCAGGCCCATGCCACGACCGGGGGGCTTGGTGGTGAAGAACGGCTCGCCGACATGGCGCAGCGTCGCCGCATCCATGCCCGACCCGTGATCCTGCACCCGCAGCCAGAGCTGCTCGGACCGCCGCTCAACTGTGAGACAAATCGCTGCTCTCGATGGTGAAGAAGCATCCTGAGCATTCTTCAGCAGGGCCGACAGCGCTTGGCCAAGCGCGCGCCGCGGACCAAACAGGGGGAGGGTGGCGAGGTCTTCCGGCACGCTCGCCTGGATCGCCGAGGCAGTGGGCTGTGACAGGCCGGCGCAGGCTTCCCGCACCCAGTCGCCAACGCGAAAGCGCGACAGGCTCTCGCCAGGGCTCTGCCCACTGTCGGTTGCGAGCTGCGAGAGCACATGGCGACAGCGCGCCACCGATGCGCTGATCAGCTCCAGTTCGGTGCGCATGGCGGCAGCATTGCTAGGCGGCTGGCGCAACAGATCCTTGGCCACGACGGCGATGGTCGAGAGCGGCGAGCCCAGCTCGTGCGCCGCACCGGCCGCCAGCGTGGCAAGTGAGGCCAGGCGCTCGCGACGCAGCGCTAGGTTGCGGGCCGCTTCTAGCTCGCGCTCGCGCGCGTGCAGGGCATGCGTCACGCGCATCAAAAAATAGACGATGAACACGGCGGCGACGATGAAGGCCACCCACATGCCGGGCAGGTGCAGGCGCATCTGCTCGGCGTGCGAGATCGGCAGCGGCCACGACCCCAGAAACAGCAGCGCCGAGCACGCCGCCGAGAGCGCCGCTAGGCCCCACGTAAAGCGCGGCGACATCGAGATCGCGGACAGCGCGATCAGCACCAAATACAAAAAGCTAAACGGATTTAGGGGCCCCCCCGTCAGGTACAGCAGCGCCGTCAGGTGCAGCACATCGTGGACCATCAGCGCCGGCAGGAGCTGCGGCGGCGCCCCCGCAGGATGGCGCAGCCAGAGCCCGGCCCCCAGCGTCGTCGCCAAGCCCAGCGCGATCAGCGCACCTAGCGGCACGACCGGCAGGGCGATGCCAAACCCCAGGTGCACGGTCGCAATCGTCACGATCTGCCCGACGAGCGATCCCAGGCGCATGCGCAGCAGCCAGGCTCCGTCCAACCAATCGACGGCGGGCGGCGCTGTGTCCTGAGGATTAGCGCGATCGGATCCGCTAGCGCTCGACAGACCTCGCCGCGGCCAAGATGCCTCCGCTGGGAAGGCGACCGCGAGCGGCGGATCGAGCGTCTGGGAGCGGGCACGGACCAAGGCTGTCGACGGCATAAGCAGTCCCTACCACGAGGGAGCGGATGGTGCCCCGTGACAATTTGCCGCAGGGACAGCCCGCCGACGCGTTGCTAGCGTGTCGCCAGTCACCTCGCACAGAAGGAGTCCATCATGCCCAGCGCCCCCCGGTCTTTGCGGTCTCTATTGTCTCTGCCGTTTCTTCTGGCTGCGGCCTGCACCGGCCACGATCACAGTGCCCACCAGCATGACGAGGAGGACATGGCAGCCTCTCTCTCATCGGATGTCACGCTCAGTTTTCAGGGCGTGGTGGGGAGCGAAGCCTTTGCCTGCGGTCGCTCGTTTGGCAGCGGCCCCGGGATGTTTCAGCCCGCCGACTTCCGCCTGTATCTGTCCGAGATCAAGCTGCTCGATGCCAACGGCACCGAGGTGCCCGTGGCCTTGACCAACGATGGCAAGTGGCAGAGCGATCGCGTGGCCCTCCTCGACTTCGAAGACAAGACCGGCGACTGCACTGGGACGAGCGAGACCAACACGCAGATCCGCGGCAAGGTCGCCGCCCCCACTGCTACCTACACCGGGCTGCGCTTCACCGTCGGTGTTCCGTTTGTCGACAACCACCAGGATCGCGCGGCGGCCCCGGCTCCGCTGAATCTGTCCGCGATGTTCTGGAGCTGGCAGTCGGGCTACAAGTTCCTGCGCGCCGAGGGCAAGACGACGAGCAGCGTGCCCTTCGTGGCGCACATCGGCAGCACCGGCTGCACCAAAGACGGCAGCGGCCAGGTGGTAAGCTGCAGCAGCCCGAACCGCGCCACCGTCACGATTCCGCTGACTGATCCCAGCCGGCAGACCGTGCGGGTCGATCTGGCGGCCCTGCTGGGTGGATCGAACCTGGCGAGTCCGGCCGAGTGTCACTCCGAGTCCGACAAGACCGAGTGCGGCCCCTACTTCAAGGCGCTGGGGCTATCGTTCATGGGCCAAGCCAATACGCAGTCGGTCTTTCGTGTGCAGTAAGGAGCCGGCATGCGTCCCCGAGTCTGGGCTCTGTGCACAGTGGGGCTCTTTGCGGCGTGGTGTCTGTTCGGCTGCAGCCCTGCGCCCGAGCCCGCCCCCCTGCGCGTACCGACGGGCTTCCCTCGCCCCTACGTTCCCGCCGACAATCCGCTGTCCGCGGCCAAGATCGAACTGGGACGGTTCCTGTTTTACGACAAGCGGTTGTCAGGAAATGCCCGGCAGAGCTGCGCCTCCTGCCATGAGCAAGCACGCGCCTTCACGGATGGGCGGGCCCAGGCGATTGGCTCGACGGGACAGCAGCACCCGCGTGGCTCGATGTCGCTGGCCAATGTTGTGTATTTTTCAGCGCTGACCTGGGGCAATCCGCTCGTGCGATCGCTGGAAGAACAGGTGCTGCTGCCGCTGTTCGGCGAGTCACCGGTCGAGCTAGGTCAGGCCGGCCGCGAGAGCGAGCTTCTGGCCGGCCTGCGCAACGATCCGCACTATGCGGTCCGCTTTGCCACTGCCTTTCCCGATGACGCCGAGCCGGTCTCGCTGCGCAACCTGACGCGCGCCATCGCTACCTTTGAGCGAACGCTGATCTCGGGCCGCTCGCCCTATGACCGCTATGTGTACGACCGTGATCCGGGGGCGCTGTCGGACTCCGCGCGGCGCGGCATGGATCTGTTCTTTGGCGAAAAGTTCGAGTGCCATCACTGCCACGGCAGCTTTGCGCTGATGGACTCGACGCGCGATGCCAACACCGTGTTTGAAGAGGCGTTCTTCCACAACAATGGCCTCTACAACCTGGATGCACGCGGCGCCTATCCAGCGGGCAATCAAGGCGTCTACGAGATCAGCGGCAAAGACAGCGACCGCGGTCGCTTCCGCGCGCCCAGCCTGCGCAACATCGCCGTCACCGCCCCCTACATGCACGACGGCAGCATCACGACGCTGGAGGAGGCGCTGCTGCACTACGCACGCGGCGGTCGCAAGATCGACACCGGGGCCCAGGCAGGCGACGGCAGCCTCAACCCCAACAAGAGCCTCTTTGTGCGCTACTTCAATCCCAGCGATCAGGAGCTGGCCGATGTCCTGGCCTTTCTGCAGTCGCTGACCGACCCCGAGTTCCTGCGCGACCCGGCGTTTTCGGATCCGCTTGCTGCGCCGCAGTAGCATGCCGATGCGCATGATCCCGGCAGGGGCTCTCGCGATCGTCTGTGGTCTGGCGCAGCCAGGCCGTGCGCTCGCCTGTGCCTCGTGCGGCTGTGGCGATCCGACGCTGACGGCGATGGGCTTTGAGAAGCCGTTTCGGCATCGCATCCGCCTGGGTCTGGAGTCGCGCGCCGCCCGGCATGAGGTCCCCGCCGATGGCGAGCGCACTCTGGTCAGTCGCACGACGCTGTCGGCCTCGTATTCCCCGACAGCCTGGCTAAGCCTGGCCACCCAGCTTCCCTTCGCCGCCGCCTGGAACGAGGTAGACGGGCAGCCCCCGCGCAGCGTGTACGGGCTGGGGGATCTCGATCTGTTCGTGCGGGCTCTGCCGCTGCGTGACCGCAAGTTTTCGCCGCGCCATGTCGGCAGCGTGACCTTGGGACTGAAGTTTCCGACCGGACCGCGTCGGGTCGACAGCACGGGCTATCCGGCTCCCGACGATCTGCAGCCCGGCAGTGGATCGTGGGATGGCCTGTTTGGCCTGGGTTACAGCTACTTCAACGATGCCTTCGCAGTCTTCGTCTCGGCGAGCTATCGCCTGACCTCGCACGGTTATCGCAATGTGCGGCGGGGAGGCAGCGTCGGGGGGAGCGCGCTTGTGCAGCTCTCGCTGTCGCGACGCATTGCGCTGCAGACCGGCAGCGAACTTAGCTTCGCCGAGCGCACCGAGCTAGAGAACGGCGGCTGGGCAACGAATCGCGGCGGCCTGCTGTTGTCGGTGGTCCACAGCGTGGTGGTGGCGCTCTACCGCGACTGGCTGCTGCGGCTGACCGTGCAGTCACCGGTGGTGCAAGCCTGGCGGGGATCGCAGTGGGAGTCGCCCACCGCAGTGCTATCGCTGGCCGTCGACTTGTAGACAGACGAGACGCCAAGACCGCTGGCGCAGCCCCTGGCTAACGCGGCTCTTGCGGCAGGGAGTCGGCGGCCGCCCGTCGGGCGCTGCGCCAGATCCAGTAGACAATGCCACCGATCATCGCGAGCGGCAGAAACGTCATCAGGATGGCGGTCCACATGAAAGCCAGCCGGCTGGCTTCCCGGGCGACGAAACAGACGGGGCAGGCCAGGGCATCGCCCGGCGAGAGGACAGCCCAGAGCACCAACAAGACCGGCACCAGGGCAGCGAGACGAGGCAGGCGAAGCGACAATGATGAGCGCAAGTCCGCACGCTCCTTAGAGATAGATTTCGTAATAGAGAAACGGCCACACAGCGACGACAAAAAACCAGAATACGCTGACCGTAGCCAGCATCTCAGCGCGCAACGTCCCGGCTCGCAGACGCAGCCCACACCAGCCCAGCGCAAGCAGCGCCGCCAGGGCATGCAGGCCATGACAGCCGACGATGATGTAGAAGAAGCTGCCGTGGATACTTGATCGCAGGGTCAAGCCCTCGTGCAGGAGCGCGACCCACTCGCGGCCCTGGCCAAACAAGAAGCACGCGCCGAGCGCGAGCGCCGAGAGCAGCCGCAGCCCCACCCCGGGCTGGGCCCGACGCAGGGCCCGCAGCGCCATGAACAAAAGCGGCGCCGAGAGCAGAAGCGCAACCGTGTTCAGTGCCGTCGTTGCCACGGGTAGGCGCGGCTGACCGGGCGGCGGCCAGGCACCAGGACCAATGCTTGCGCGGGTGATGAGGAAGGCGCTGACCAAGCCGGTGAAGAACATGATCTCCGTAAAGACGAAGATCAGCATCGCCAAGACCCCGGAGGGCACCACGGGCGAGCGCCGCGGCATCGACGCCCGCGTCTCCTCGACGGGGAGACCGAGAGGGGTGGGAGCAATCAGTGGAGTGGAAGGGTCGGCGCTCATGGTGAATCTGGGTGCGGACTTTCAGTGTGTCGCGCGCCGGGAGGCACGCGAGCGCTTACTTCTTGAACGTGCGCAGGTAATCGGCCAGGGCGCTGATCTCCTGCGCGCTAAAGCGAGCCCCGAACGGCGCCATCAGTGGCGACTTGCCGACGGCGGGACCACCCTCGCGGATGACCTTCTCAATGTGCGCCTTGTCTCGCGTCTGCCAGAAGGCAGGGTCCGTGAAGTTGGCGGGCTTGGGATTCAGCGCCACGGCGGCAGCGCCATTGCCATCGCCCTTCTCGCCGTGGCAGGGCACGCAGACGCCCTTGTAGTTTTCGGCCGCGCTGGCCGCTTGCGGGGCTGCCGGCTGAGCCGCCGCCTTTGCCCCATGCTCACCACCGCCACCCGCGGCAGCGAGGGCGCGCTCGATCTCTTCCTTCGCCGCGATGTTTTCCCAGTTGCGGCCATCGTGACGCAGGACGTCGGGGGCAACCCCGCCGAACAGCAGAAGCATGAACGCCAGCATCGTCAGCAGCAGATAGATGACGAAGCGCCGCTCGATGTTGAGGTGCATGAAGTTCTTGGCAACGATGTACGCCTTGATGATGGCGATGCCAAAGGCGGTAAACAGCGTAACCGCCTTGATGCCCAGCATCGGACCACAGACGCTGACAACCAGCAGGCCGACCAGCGTTGCCCAGATCTTGATGTAGTTGGGGTGCTCGTGGTTGCCGTGCTCGGAATCGCCCAGAGCCGCAGCCGAACCGGAAGCCGTATGTGCGTTTGACGACATGAGTTCCCCCAACCTATTTCGCGATGTAGAGCAGTGGGAAGAGGAAAATCCAGACGATGTCGACGAAGTGCCAGTAGATGCCGATTAGCTCGACCCGCTGGAGCTCGCGACCGCGCTGGGCGTCGGCGGACACGACTAGCATGATGACCATGCCGGCGATGACGTGTAGGGCGTGTAAGCCTGCGGCTGTGTAGTAGAACGACCAGAAGCCATTCGTTGAAAGAACGAAGCCCTGGTGGATCTCATGCGACCACTCGAAGGCCTTCACGCACAAGAAGGTCAAGCCGCCAAGACAGGTCAGGCGCAGAAGAGTTGCGGCCCGCTTGCCATCCCCGCGCTCAGCGGCTTGGTGGGCCAGGACGGCGCTCAAGCTGCTGCTCAAAAGGACCAGGGTGTTAAACGCGCCGGCCCAGGTGTTGGTGTGCGAGGCATAGCCGCCCCACTCGGGATGTCCCAAGCGGTGCATGATGTACGACACAAGCAGGCCGCCGAAGATGACGATTTCGGAGGCAATCACCCACCAGACGGCCAGTCGGCCCGTCGGCAGGCCCGCCATACTGCGGGTGGTAGCAATCGGCTTCTGCATCGGTTTCCTCAGTTGGCCACGTTCTGCGGCCAGAAGTCTTCGTCACGACCGGGCACGCCGTACTCGTACGGCCCGCGGTGAACAGTCGGCAGCTCAGCGAAGTTGCCATGCGGTGGCGGCGAAGCAGCCGTCCATTCCAGCGTGTTGGCGCGCCAGGGGTTCTGACTGGCTTTTTCGCCACGGAAGATGCTGCTGATGAAGTTGTAGAGGAAGATCAGCTGGAAGCCGAGCAGCACGCACAGCGACACGGTGGCGACCGTCCGCAGCTGCAGCAAGAGCGGCGTGACCGAGTCGGGGAAGTTCATGTAGCTGTAGATGCGGCGATGATCGCCAGCCAGTCCCGCGAGAAACAGCGGCAGGAAGATCAAGTTGAACGGGATGATCGTTCCCCAGAAGTGAATCTTGCCGAGCGTCTCGTTCATCATCCGGCCGAACATCTTCGGGAACCAGTAGGTGATGGCGGCGAAGCTGCCGATGAACGCGATGGGGAAGAAGGTGTAGTGGAAGTGCGCCACCACGAAGTAGGTGTCGTGGAAGTAGATGTCCGAGCCGCTCGACCCCAGGAAGATGCCGGTGACGCCGCCAATGAGGAAGGCGGCCAGGAAGCCCAGCGCCCACAGCATCGGCGTGGTGAAGCGAATCGAGCCGCCGACCAAGGTCGCCAAGTAGACGAACACCATCTCGGCAATCGGCACCGAGATGATGAGCGTGGTCACGGTGAAGATGTTGGCCATGCGCGGGTCGATACCGGCCACGAACTGGTGGTGCGCCCACACGAAGAAGCTGATGATGCCGGTACCAATCGCGGTGTAGAGCACCGTCTTGTAGGCAAACAGCTTCTTGCGCGAAAACACCGTGATGACCTCGGCGACGATGCCCATCGCCGGCAGCAGCACGACGTAGACCTCGGGATGGCCGAAGAACCAGAACAGGTGCTGCCACAGCAGCGGATCGCCGCCGTGGTTAGGGTCATAGATGTGCGTGCCCAGCTGCTGATCGAACAGCAGCAGCACCGCGCCGGCCACCAGCGGACCGACCGAGGCCATAAACAGGATGCTGGCAATGACAATCATCCAGATGACCATCGGGATGCGCAGCGCCGTCATGCCGGGGGCTCGCGAGTTCATCACCGTGGTGACGAAGTTGATACCGCCCATGAGGAAGGCGACGAACTCAAGCGCGACGGCAACGACCCACAGAGTCGCCCCCCAGGGCGTCAGGTGATAGGCGGCCTGCGAGGACAGCGGTGGATAGGCGGTCCAGGCCCCCGAGAAGCCCCCGTTCGGGACGAAGAACGAGGCAATGAGGATGAGCGCGCTGAGCAGGAAGATTTGATACGAGAGCCGATTCAGCCGCGGGAACACCATGTCATCGCAGCCGATCATGAGCGGGATTAAGAAGTTGCCAAACGCCGCGATGAGCACGGGCATCGCCACCCAGAAGATCATGATCGTGCCGTGGTTGGTCACGAGCATCAGGTAGTCGGAAGGCGACACCGTGCCGTAGCCTGGCACCGAGGCGCCAGGAAAGGCCAGCTGCATGCGGAAGGCGTACGCGAAGTACCCGCCGATCAGCGCCATCAGCATTCCGGTAAACAGATACTGAAAGCCGATCATCTTGTGGTCGGTGGACCACATGTACTTCATAAAGAAGCTCTCTTCGTGGTGCGCGCCGTGCCCGGAGTGCCCCCCGGAGGTAGCGTGCTGCGCGTGTGCGGTAGCCGGTTCTGCCATGGGAAATCCTCTGCTGCCTCGGAAGAACGCCTGAGTTAGCGCGCGTTCGGCGGAGTGGAAGGTTGTGAAGGAGCTGGAGCCGCAGTCGGTGCAGCCGCAGCCGGTGTAACCGCAGCCGGTGCAGCCGCAGCCGGTGCAGCGGTCGGAGCCGCAGCCGTCGGAACCGCAGCCCCCTCGGCCGGAGCCGCGCTAGGTGCGGCAGGAGCAGGAGCCGCCGGGGCGGGCGCTGCTGCGGGTGGCGGAGCCGCGATGGCGACCGGAGCCGAGTTCTTGGCGACCCAGGCATCGAAGTCCTGCGGTGAGTCGATGTAGAGTCGCGCGCCCATGATGCCGTGGCCGATGCCGCAGATCTCGTTGCACTGAACGTCGAACACGCCGGTGCGCGTCGCTTTGAACCAGCCGGTGATGATGCGGCCGGGGATGGCGTCGTGCTTCAGACGGAACACCGGAATCGAGAAGCTGTGCAGGACATCGCGCGAGTACAGCTTGTAGTGATAGAGCACCCCGGTCTTGATGTGCATCTCGTCGACCGTGCGAATGTCATCCGCCGTATCGAACTGCCCATCCATGCCGGGATCGACGAAGATCCACGCCCACTGCTGACCGATGACCCGCACCGTGCGCTCGGGAGTCGGCAGCGTCTGCTTGACGTGGTACCAGACGCGGATCGCACCGACCAAGATGAAGACGTCGCAGATCAGCACCAATCCGTGCGGGATGCTGATCCAGCGCTTCTCTTCCGGTTTCTCGCCCGTGATGTACTGGCTGCGCTGGCCGGGGCGGTGGCGGTAGCGATATAGCGACCAGAAGAACACTCCAAGGGCGACGAAGAACCAGAAGCCCACGAGGATGGCGATCAGCCAGATCTGATCATCGATATCGCCAGCAAACGTAGAGGCACGGGGGACAAGACTTTCGAACATCTTCTTCCTCTGGGGCACCCGCTGGCGCCCGCTCACAGGAGGACTTGGCGCGGTCAGTTCAGCTGGCCACGCATTCGCTTAAGGAACCAGGGCAAGGTGGCTCGCATCGGGGCGGCCCCACCTTGCTTCTCTGCTCACATCAGACCGCCGCTAGGTCGCAAAGATCCAGGCGGCACACACCCACATAAGGACACCGAATACCGTCGCCAAGAACATGACCTCCACCTCGGTGGTGGTGAACTTGCCTTCGCGCTCGGCCGCATGGGCTTCCTCGTCGAAGTCATAGCCACCGGCCTGCGAGGTCGCGGCATGGGCCGAGGAAACCGGGGTCGAACTTGCAGTACTCATCGCTGCTTCCTTCCTAGTCAAACGCCTGCGTGGTCAGCGATTCCCGTTAGGGTTGCAGGGTTCGGATGTACGCGATGACATCCTTCATGGCTTGTTCGTTGGGCAGCGTCGCCGCCATCGGGCGCATCTGCTGACCGGTGGCATCGGTCGGGGCCGAGCCGCGCACGCCGCTCTTGAACTTCTTTAGCTGCGCCAGCAGGTACCAGTCGCCGGTGCGATGCAGATCCGGCGCGCCCTTGTCCTGCATGCCCGCGGCTTTCTCGCCGTGACAGGCGGTGCAGGTGGCGAACATCGCCTTGCCACGCGTCGCGTCCCCATCGGTGATCGTCACCGGCGGCTGCAGCGGAGGCAGCTTGGCGACGCGCTCGGCAACGACCTTGACCTCTTCCTCGCTGAGCAGCGTGCGGGCCATCGGCCGCATCTTTAGACCGTCGATGTCATCGGGGTGAGCGCCACGACTGCCGTCACGGAACTTGCGCAGCTGCGCCTCGACGTACCACAGGGGCAAGCCGGCGATGGCCGGTGCTCCGACGGCGCGATTGCCGCTGCCGTCTTCACCATGACAGGGCGCGCAGTTGCCGTAGCGCTGCTTAGCCAGAACCTCGCCGTGGCCGACGTCGCAGGCTGACATGCCCAAGAGCGGCAGAGCGCTCAGCACAACCGAGAGAAGGTGTTTTCGTCGCATCATGTTCGTCGCTAGCTTCGGTGCCCCCGCGAGCAGGGAGGGTGATTCAGGTCACTGCACGGGGGATTCGCCTGGGGAACAACTGCGAGCATCATGCCAACCCGCCGCGCTGTGATTCAACAACAATTCAGCGTCATAAGTACGATTTTTGTTGGCCCACAGTGAGGCCTCGGAAAAATATGCGCCACACCCAGGATCTGGCGGCAGTTTTTGCGCATCGCCTCTTCTCCCCCGTGAACAGAGGATCCAACCACGCCGGAGGTGGGTGTTTTGGGCTTCATTAGAATTTTAATTATCAATCAATTGATTTTTGTTTTTATATAATATTTTCCTAATATGCCTTAGGGGAAATATCATCATAATCCGTCCCCATAAAGGCTTACCTTACGTCAGACTCGTGGTCAGGTTCCGAGGACCGCGGCCAGTCGAGGTCGATGCCGACTTCGCGCATAAGTCGCAGGGCATTGGTGGTTCGGACCGGTCCTTGTCGCAGCCGAAAGTCGAAGCGCATGCGCTCGCCTTCGATGATCTCGGTGAAGTGGACGTTGTGCACCGCGCCGGACGTCTCCTCTGCCAGGTTGGCCAAGCTCAGATCGTGGGTTGACACCGCCCCGGTTGCCCCGCGTCGGCACAGCGTGCGCACCACCAGCCGGGCTCCTAGCTCGCGCTCGCGGGTGTTGGTGCCATGCAGGATCTCATCGAGCAGATAAAGGAGGGGCGGGGCTGCGCGGCTGGCATCGAGGACGTCCTTGATGCGCTGCAGCTCGGCGTAAAAGTGCGATACGCCGCGCGCCAGGCTGTCATCGACTCGCATCACCGTGCGCAGCGATAGCGGCGACAGGCGCGCCCGACGAGCGCAGACCGGTGCCCCCGCCTGCGCCATGACCTGACACAGCCCGATCGAGCGCAGGAGGGTGCTCTTTCCCGACATGTTCGATCCGGTGATCAGGAAGGCCTGTCCCGGCCCCGGCAAGGTGACGTCGTTGCCGACCCGCTTCACCGCTGGCATGAGCGGATGCCCCAGGTCCTCGGCGGCGAAGGTGGCCGGCTCACTGACCAGCTCGGGCCAGGTCCAGGTCGGGTGATCGAAGCCGAGGTTGGCCAGGCTGCTCCCCGCCTCTAGCTCGGCCAGGGCGGCAAGCCAGCCGCGCAGTCGCGGACCCACCTGGGCCTGCCAGCGCTCGACGCGCAGCGCGAAGAACAGATCCCACAGGCACAGCAGATTGATGGGCAGCCAGACCAGGGGATTGGTGCGCAGCTGCAGATAGCTGTAGTCGCCCTGCAGCCGCCGCAGGAGTGCCGCCGGCCCCTGCCCCTCGCTGCGCACCGCCGCCCGGAGGGCTTGGTTTCCCGCCGCGGAAAACGGTGCGTGGGCCAGAAGCTCCAGCATGTCGCCATATGGCGAGAGCGCGACCTCGCCCTGACCAATCGTGGTGATCAGGCGGTTGATCGGTCGCGCCGTAAGAAGAAAGAGCAGCGCCTGGAGCGCAAGCAGCAGGGACACCGGCCAGGCCAGCCAGGGTGCAAGCTCGGGCCGGCTCAGGCGCAGCACGAGCAGCGGCACGGTGAGGAGCGGCAGCCCCACGAGAACACGCAGGCCAGGCAGCGAGCCCGAGACCAGCGACGGCCCCTCCCCCCACCGCAGCAGCGGCTGGGCACTGGTCTTGCGACCCTTTTGACTCTGCAGCTGACGGCCCGCGACTTCGAGCGACTGGCGCAGCTCCAGCATCGGCACCAGCTCACGCACCGCGGCCTGACGAGCCTGGGCAGCCTCGGGCGTGGGCTCCGGCGCGACGGCGCGGCTCAGAGCGCGGAGCAGCGCGGCCTCTCCCCCCTCGGTCTGCGTGCTGTCACACAACAGCAGAAGAGAGGCCGAGCCGACTACATCTAGGTCCTCGGCATAGGGCGGCCGCGACGCGCTGGCGGAAAGCGGACGCACCGCCTCCACCGCCCAGCTGCCATCGATCCGCGCCAGTCCGCGACGATTGACCGCCTGCCGATGCCGCGCCTGCTCGCGCGCCGCCAGCACCGCTGAGTGCCGAAAGAGCAGCGCCACAAAGCTGAGCACCGCGACGAAAAACAGCCCCCACATGAGCGCAGCCGGCGCCCCCCGCGGATAGCCATCAAAGGCCGCAATGCACAGCGCGATGGCGGCCACAAAGACCGCGAAGCGCAGGAGGCCTATGCGCAGGGACACGCCATCTAAGCGCGCTTCCTCCCCCTGCGCCGCTTGCAGCCGCGCCTCATAGATCGACTGTGGGGAATCGCCTTTGGGCGCTGGCTGCGCCCCCTCTTCGTCGCGTTCAGACATGAGCGTGCCGGTGCATACCACATGCCCCCCGCTACCGCTGAGAACACGGCGCGGACCCGTCCACTTGTCATGCAACTTCGGGCGCTTACCCCTCGCCCGTCCCTGATACTCTGAGAGAACCTGTCATGAGTGTCTTTGGGCTAAGCCACGTCGATGTTCCGGTCACGCAGCTGGAAAAGAGCGAGCAGTTCTTCACGCGACACCTGTCCTTCTGGGTCAAAAAGCGCGGGGACGGCTATGTCGATATCGACACCGGCACACTGACGCTGCGCTTGATCAAGACGGGACGCGTCGAGCACCCCGTCACCTTGCGCATCCAAGTGGCCGATGTCGAAGGCCTGACCAAGGAGCTCTGCGAGGCCGGCGCGCGCTTGCGCTATGCACCGATGCGCACTCCCGAACAAGAGCTCTTCGCGCAGGTGACCGACAGCGATGGCCACATCCTGACGCTGTGGCGCGAGCTCTCGGAGGACGAGTACGGCTACGTCCCGGAGCTGCCCAAAGAGCTGTCCTGGTCACAGGAGGCAGAGGAGCTTTTGAAGTCGCTGCTCAAGAGCGTGCCGGCCCTGTTCCGGGCCCTGGTGCGCTGGCGCGTCGCCAAGAACGCTGAGCTGCTCGCCGAGTCGAGCCGCGTCGTGGGACGCGAGCAGGTCATCCGCGCCTTCATCCTGTCCTCTGCCAAAGTCACGCGTTATCGCGTGCGCCAGCCGCTTATCGATCACGGCGTCGACCTCGACAAGTACGCCGCCGACTTCGATGCCGACGAGCGGCTGTAGTCGTCCGGACTAGCGCGAGCGCCGCGGCGCCGGAGTGTAGCGATAGCGCGAAAGCGAGAGCCGCCCCTCGGCGTCTAGCTCGATGCCTTCTGCCAGCAAATGCGCGCGCTGATCGAGCTCACATGCACCCAAGAGATCCCCTGAGCGCGGGCTTACCTCGCCGCGGGCGTTGACCACGCGCCACCACGGCACCCCGGCCCCCTTCGCCGCACTCAGCGCCGACAGTGCGTAGCCCACCCGCCGCGCCGACGTCGGTCGCCCCGCCAGAGCCGCAACATCGCCATAGGTCAGCACCCGCCCGCGCGGGATCTGGGTAATGATGGCGTAGTACGCTGGATATTCCGCTGCGCCCGTCGCTGGCCCGCGGGCCAGTGGTTTTTTGGACGTGGGCTTTTTGGACGCGGGCTTTGGGGGCGCTGGTTTCTTGGATGCGGGCTTCTTGGGCAGCGAACGCTGCGAGAGCGACGGTTTCGGCATGACGTGGGGTTCCAAGGACGACAGCGGAGCCGGGTCCTAGATTCCGCGGACGCTGGCGACCAGTAGACCCGCGACGCTGTTGAAGCCGACGACGACAGCGGTAGCGACGGCAAAGCAGGCGTAGAGCGCCACCAGGCGACGCCCCAAGCGACCGTCCTGCGAGTCGCCCTCTGCGGTCAGCAGGGCCGGCTGCTGATACAGCGTGCGGGCCAGAAAAAATGCCGCGACGGCAAAGGGCAAGCCGACGGTGGCGAGGTTCTCTTTGAAGTCGAATAGGTTCGACGCCCAGGGCGCGTAGCGATCGAGATACAGGCCGCGCACGAAGTAGCGATAGCGCGGATACAAGAGCCCTCCCAGCCCAACGACGGCGAGATACGACAGCAGCACCAGGCGCGAAAACAGACGACACTTCGTCAAGCGCACCGCCGCAAAGGGCCGCGTGAAGAGCCGCAGCGCATAGACCGCCTGGTGCACGCTCGTGCCGCACAGCGAAAGCGCACAGAGCGCATGCAGCACAAGCAGCGGTCGCCCCAGCCCGTATAGAAAGATCGGCGGCAGGGGGGCAGACGGCGGAGGCGCGAGCATGGGAGGCTGCATTCGCGGGCTAGTGCAGCGTGATGTTGCCGGGTCGGGCAGGCTCATCAGAGCGACGCAGACGCACGCCCTGATGTCCGCCAGGCCCAGCGCTAAAGACAATGCCGCCGATCTCCAGCGCGACGCGGATGGCGGTCAGCTCTTTTTCCAGCGGATGGGCGATGTCCTCTTCAAAGGCCCGCACGCTGCGCTGCGGCACTCCGGCGAGCTCGGCGAGCTTGCTCTGCGACCAGCCAAGTAGGCTGCGAGCGGCCAGGCACTGCTGGCCGGTGATGTGCTCGTGGCGATCGATGGGTTCCATGGCGGCTCCTTGCAGACGGGTCGCGGACGGGCCGAGGGCAGCGACTGCCGGCTGCCCGCCACGGGTCGCGCGTGTCGCGCATGGTTTGCGATTCGCCCGGTGGATGCAAGCCGGAAGTCGCTGTCCGGGCAGTCGCCGAGCCGCGGCGAGCTATTCCGGCTGCAGGCGCAGCACGGTGCCGCCGTCCCCGACCGCGTACACGCTGTCGCCGGTGTGGCCGTAGACGCCAAACAGGCTGGCCTGGGTACCGCTCTTTTCGGCGCGCCAGCCTTCGCCCTGGCGATGCAGGATGGTCCCGCGCGAACCAACAATGACCACGCGCTGACTGGCCGTGCCCCAGATGCCGAGGAGGGTCTCGCTGGTACCGCTTTGCTGCGGTGTCCACGTCCGGCCGTCGTAGTGCAAGATCGTGCCGCGGGCTCCGACGGCGTACAGGTCCCCCCGCGACGGCCCCCACAGCGCATGCAACCAGCTGCTGCTGCCGCTGTCCATCGGCACAAAAGCGCCGCCGTTCCAGTGCAGGATCAGGCCACCGCCGCCGACGACAAAGACCTCGTTGTCAACTGCCTGGATGGCGAACAGAGGCTGGCGGGTACCGGTCGGCACGGGGACAAAGGCGCTGCCGTTCCAGCGCACCGCAGTGCCGCCTTCCCCGACGGCAAACCACTCGCTCGCGGTGCCGCCGATGGCGAACAGGGTGCGGCTGGTACCGGTCGGAACTGGCTTCATGCGCCCGCCAAAGCGACGCAGCACCAGGCCGCTGTCGCCACTCATAAACAGCTCGTTGCCGGTGCCCCAAACCGCAGACAGCCAGTTGTTGACGCCGCTGCGCACGCCGCGGAAGACGCCGTCCTGCAGCGCAACGTAAAAGACCCCGCCATCGCCGACGGCAAACAGCGCATCGCCCTGGGTAAAGGCATCGCGCAGGGTAAAGCCCGGATGGACTGCCACCGGCACCCAGCGACCGGAAAGCGGCTTGCCGACCGGCGGGGGCGCCGCAGGCAGCGACGGCGGCGGCGGGGCAGCCGGAGTCAAGCGCACGACACCATAGCTGGGCGCCGGTCCGGCGGGAGCGGCCGGCGGGGGCGGCGCGACCTGCACGACCGGTGCCGGCGGCGGGGCGACGACGGGCGGCGGCGCCACAACCGAAGGAGGCGGCGCGACCGGCCGCGCGACTACCGTCGGTGCCACCTCTGGTGAGGCAGCTACAGGCGGCGGCAGCGGTGGACGCGGCGCCGGAGCGACGGCCGTCGGCGCCCCCGGGTTAAGGGCCAGCATCGGGTCGAAGAGCTCGGGCAGGTTGCGCGGCGGATTTGGCGCCTTGCGACCCAGCGGCAGCACCTTCAGACGGAGATCGGAAGAGCACACGTCTGAACTCCAGTCACGCCAATGTATCTCGTA
>CALFYE010000447.1 GCA_937952145.1 uncultured Myxococcales bacterium | reverse complement strand
TCTACACAGGCGAAGACACTCTTTCCCTACACGACGCTCTTCCGATCTCGACGATTGGTAGACACGGCTACCGGCCCCCAGGTTTTCGCGCTGGTAGGCAGCGAATGGGTCGAAATGCAGGTGAGCAAGCTCGGGCGTAGCAACTTTTTTCTGAGCTCACCCGTGTATCTGCCGCCACGCGGTGTGCTGGAAGTAAAGCTGGTTCTGCCCAAGAGCAAAAGTCCGATCCAGATGCGCGTGAGCACCTCGTTTATCGACCGAACCGCAGATGGCTACGGGATCGGAATCGAGCTATCGAGCCTCACCACGGACGACAAGAAGCGCTGGGAAGAGTTCCTAAGCAAGGTCTCCGCACTGACGGCAGCGACAGTAAAGTCTGGGATCAGAGCGAGCCGAAGCGGATCATCGTCGATCAAGTCGATCAAGAAGTCGGCGACCGTGGTCGGCGGTGTCCTCAACGAGCAGACGCTGACCATGCTGACGCGGATGCGAGTCGCAGTAGAGCAAGTCGCGACGCTTTCTGAGGCGGTGGCGAAGGTCGAAGCGGGCACGGTAAAAATGGTGATCTCGGGCTTGCAGGAGGCGAAAGAGTCCGGGCCTGAGCTCTGCGCGAAGCTGCGCGCCCATGCCGATGAAGTGGCCTGGGGAGCACTGACTGACCGCACCGCCACCGAGGACTTTGAAGCGGGAATTGCGCTCGGGGCGGGAATGGTGATCGGCACGCCGTGTAGCCAGAAGCTCTTGATCTTGCGGCTGCTCGATCTGTACCGCCGCAGTCACGTCACGGAGTCGAGTGCCAACCTTCCCCCAGTCCTTTCCTCCCGTGCGAAACCGCAAGCTAAAGAGAGCTCGGAAGGATCCTCTGCGGTTCTGGGGAAGCTCAAGCGCTGGCTCAGTCCTAGCAAGCGGTAGTAGCCGTCGCAGCAGTCGCTCTGTCCGCTTCTGAAAATGCCTCGTCAGGCACGCTGTCAGCCCGGTCCCAACATCCGCATGGGGCCTGCATTTCCAAACCAGTTACCACCCACTCTGCGTAAGCTAGGGACCACCAAATAGGAGTCTCACGATGGATCAATCCCTTCCCTCATCGCTGCATGCGCTGCTGATTGGCATTGATGGCTATGCGGAGGCGCCACTCGCCGGCTGTGTCAACGACATCCGCGACGTGCAGCGGTTTCTGATCGAAGATCTGGGTGTATCGGCGGCGACCATCACGACACTCCTTGCCCCAAGTTCGAGCGCTCAGACTCCAGACCCAGCCCCCGAGCTAAGCGCGCCCGGCCCCGCCCCGACGTACCAAAACCTGGTCGCGGCGCTAGGGAGCCTGACTGGAGCGCACGTGAAGTCCGGCGATCGCGTGCTGATCTACTACTCGGGGCATGGCTCATTTCAGAAAGTGAACAGTGCCCAAGCCTACTTCGAGGGCTTAGTACCGATTGACTACGAGGACAGCGGGCTCCTGTTTGACCTCGAACTGAATCGCCTGCTGCAGGCCATCGTCCAGCGTGGGGCCGACCTGTCGGTCATTCTGGACTGTTGCAACTCGGCGGGCGCCACGCGCGATATCGACAACAAGGACCCGGAGTGGCGCAGCCGCAACCTGCGAATCGGCAAGGCCGCTCCCGCCGCGGCCGAGCGGCGCCTGCAGACGCTCTCGAACGGCGGAGGCACCAGCACCAGCGAGCGGACACCCAGCCAGTACACCGTGCTCTGCGCGTGCCACGCCGATGAGAAAGCCACCGAGTGTCGTCGCCCCCCACGCATTGGCCGCCCGCATGGCTTGCTGACGGCGACGCTGCTAGAGATGCTGCGCAACGTGCGGCGCGATCGCGGTGCCGAGGCTCTATCCTCACTGCGCTTTGCCGAGATCTTCCCGACGCTTGAAGCGCGAGTCTTTGCCGAAAATCCGAAGCAGCGACCGCAGCTTCTGGGACCGCCAGAGCGTCGGATCTTCGGCGGTCCATGGCAGCCGCGCGATCTGGGCTATCGCGTCCTGCGCGATCAGGCCGGCGGCTACGTTCTGGGATCGGGCATGCTGGCGGGACTTAGTCGCGACGCCAGGCTAGCGGTGTATGGGCCCGAGCCGGCCCGCTTTCCGCAGCTTGGGACGCGGGCGGACCTGGAGGCCCGCATCGGCGAGCTGACGATCACAGCGCTATCACCGGCCACTGCCAAGGCGGTCCCCACGCCCCCCGGAGCCCCCTTCGAGCTGCCGATGGGCGCTCGCGCCCGACTGCTGCGTCCAGGCGAGCTGAGCTACCTGCGGGTGTCGGCGCTCGACAGCGTCTCAGCAAGCCGACGTGCTCGCTTGAGCGCGCTGCAGGCTGAAAATGCCTTTGTGCTGTTGCCGCCCGGCGAAGGGGGCGCCGAGCTGATCGTGGGCCAGTACCCAAATGGTGACCTGTGGCTCGGCGACGATATCTGCGGACCTGGAGAGCCCTACGAACCGACCGCCCCCGGGCCTATGGCCGTCATGCCACGCGATTGGGCCGACGATCCGCTGTTCTTCGACAAGGGGTTGGCAGCGGCAGTCCGCCACTATATGCAATATGCCATCTCTCTTCGTGTATATCGCAATGGCGGATTCAGTCTGCCTAGTAATGCCGTTTCCCTTCGCTTGATAGACGTCCAAGGTGTGCCCGAACCGTCCGAGCTGACACGGCAACATTTTCTGCGAAAAGAATCCCTGCGTAACGCCAAGGGGGTTTATCAGGTTCCCGATGGCGCCGAAGTGGCTATCGAGGTATCGAACGAACTGAACATATCGTTGTTTGCAAATCTCTTTCTATGTTCGCTGGAAGGCCATGTCTATGAACTAGCCACCGATATCCTGGTTCAGGGCCGTAGCCGAGTCCTGTTCTGGTACGAGGGCATTGATGGCCAGCCGTTTCCACTGTCGCTTCCCGACGGGCATACCTGGGGCATCGACCGTCTGGTCGCCATCGTCACCGATCAGGGTGGGCTCGACCTGAAGATGCTGCGGCAAGACGCCAGCCTTTACGAGAGCATCCTGGCGACGATCGAGTCAAAAAACGTCAAACCCTTGGCCCGCAAAGTGGACGGCATTCGCTATGTGGCTCAGCTTGCTCTGATACAGATTGGCACCGCACCGGCCGCCCGGGCTTTCTCATAAACTGCGGGCAAGAAATCGCTCGTATGATTATGATTGTATAAGGTTCAGACAAGAACAGCTCCCTATCGCAATGTGTATGTAGGTTTCCAAGGAAGGCTCCGCGGAAACCCAAGTCGGCAGCAGCCAGGACGGCCTGCGTCGATGTCGCTATCGCCAGAATCCCCCGACGGTTCTACCGTAAAATGGCGCATGCTCTCGCCTGCCACCCCGCTACGTGGTTCCGTCCTGGTGTGCATGATAGGAATTGCCTGTGGGGCGATTGCCTGTCGCCGCGACGGAGCGCATCACTCCACTGCACCGCTTGCCGATGCTGCGCCGCGGGGGGACGTGGCCGGGCACGCCGCTGCGCCACCGTACTGGTCCGATCTCGTTATTGGACCGCATGCCACGGGATATCGGCAGGTCATGATTCACGATCCGGCCCGCAGCTACCCACATCCGCTAGCGCAAAGCGCACAGCGACCGATCCTTGTGAACCTTTGGTATCCAGCCGAGCCAGGCGACGGCAAACCGATGACGGTCGGCGACTACCTGCTGGTTGGCGAAACGGGTATCCAGCCCGCTGACCGTCAGTTTGCCAGGCTGCTAGAACGGCACGTACGCAGCGTCTTTGCCCAGGAGGTGCTGGGCCGCGAGGCGCAGTTTCTCGATCAGGCGCTGTCCCGGCGACTGTCCCAGCTCCTTGCATTGCCCGTGCTTGCTCGTCGGGACGCCAAGCGGCAGACCGGGACGTTTCCCCTGGTCT
>CALFYE010000446.1 GCA_937952145.1 uncultured Myxococcales bacterium | reverse complement strand
TCGACGCCCCGGCGAAAAAAGGAGGCCGCGTCCGCGGGGGCCCCAGCCGTGCAGCCCGTTCGCGTCAAGGGCATTCACAGCCCAATTTGTAAACACCCCCTCACCTCAGATCGCAGCCTGCGCCACTTCCCCAAGCGCCCCATCGAGGTGGTGCAGGAGCTCATCGATCTGCGACTCTTCCACCAGCATCGGCGGAGCAATGCGCAGCGTGTTGCCGTAAAGCCCGCCCTTGCCGATCAACACGCGGCGGCGCTTCATGACATCGAGCAGCAGGTTGGCGCGCTTGCTCGCCGGCTGCTTGCTGCCGCGATCCTCGACGAGCTCCACGCCCTGCATCAGGCCCAGGCCGCGAACATCGCCGATCAGCGGGTGCTTGTCCTTGAGCGCATCCAGACCAGCCCGCAGTCGCTTGCCCAGCCGCTCGCTGCGCGCCGGGATGTTTTCGCGCTCCATGATGTGAATCGTGGTCAGCGCCGCAATCGACGAGATGGGATTGCCGCCATAGGTGGCGAGCGTCAGGCCCTTGAAGGCCCCAGCGATCTCAGGCGTCGACACCGTCACACCCATCGGCAAGCCCGAGGCCGTGGCCTTGGCAAAGGTCATGATGTCGGGCTTCACGCCGAAGTGCTCGATGCCGTTCCAGTAGGTGCCGGTGCGGCCCCAGCCGGTCTGCACTTCGTCGCAGATGAACAGACCACCCGCCTTTTTGACCTCGGGCACGACCTTCTGAAAGTACTCACGCGGCGGGACGACAAAGCCGCCGACCCCCAGCACTGGCTCGGCAATAAACGCCGCCGGCGCCCCTGTGGTGGTGGTGGCCAAGACTTCCTTGATGTCATCTGCGCAGCGGACATCGCAGCTCTTGGGCGACAGGCCAAAGGGACAGCGATAACAGTACGGCGCCGGCATCAGGCTGATGCCCGGCATCTGCGGTGGAATCGGGCGCCAGTTGGCGTGTCCCATCGCCGACACCGCGTACATGCCGCGGCCGGAATAGCTGTGACGCAGCGCGATGATCTCCTGCCGACCGGTGACGTTCTTGGCCAGCATCACCGCCATCTCGTCCGCTTCCGTGCCGCTGCTGCTGAAGAACGACTGCTTGAGGTTGCTGCCGGCCGGCATCTTCTGCGCCACCGCCTGCGCCAAGCGCACGATCCACTCGTTCTGGTACAGCGTCGAGGTATGCCCCAGCGTGCGCGCCTGCTCGGCAATCGCGTCGGAGATCTCGGGCAGACAGTGACCCAAGCCGACCGTCAAGATGCCGCCGAAGCAGTCGAGATAGCTGTTGCCCTCGGCGTCTTCGACGTGCAAGCCCGAGCCGCGGCGCAGCACCAGCGACTCGCTGAAGTAGTTGAACACTGCCGGCATCAGGTACTCACGCGACATCGCGCGGACCTCTTGGCTGGACAGATTCGTGAGGACTTTGAGGTGGGTTTTTCCGTCGCTGGACTGGCTGGACACGGGGTTCGTCATGATCGGCCTCGCAAAGTCGCGCGACAGTATCACAGCGGCCCGTATAAGATGTGCGCTCAATAAATGGCGAAAGGACGACCCCAATGACGACGGCGACGACCGTTCCAGCGATGAGCCCAAGCTCGCCCCCGCCGCTGCGGCTGCTGCGCGATCAGGCACTTTTCCTGTGCATCGATGTGCAGGAGCGGCTGGCGCCGGCGATGCATGAAGAGCTGCTTGAGCGCCTGGTCCACAACGGCCGCATCCTCTTGCGCGGCGCGACGGTGCTGGGCGTGCCGGTGCTGGTCACCGAGCAGTATCGCAAGGGCCTAGGAGAGACAGTACCGGGCCTCGCCGAAGCGATTCCAGCGAGCGCCGGCCGCCACGAAAAGATCGACTTTTCCGCCTGGGCCGATCCCGCCATCGCCAAGGCGATTGTCGACAGCGGCCGCACGCAGATCATCGTCTTTGGCATGGAGACGCATATCTGCGTCTACCAGACCGTGCGCGATCTTTCGCACGTCGGCTATCGCGTGTTCGTCCCGCACGATGCCGTCTGCTCGCGCGATCCAGAAAACCTGCGCGTCGGCCTGGTGCTCGCCGAGCGCGTCGGCGCCACCGTCACCGCCACCGAGACCGTACTCTTCGATCTCCTCGGCCGCGCCGGCACGCCCGAGTTCAAGGCCATCTCGGCACTGGTGAAGTAGGCGCCAGAAGTCGGCGCCAGAAGTCGGCGCCAGAAGTCGGCGCCAGAAGTCGGCGACCGGGCAGCGAGGGCCCGGCGGCGATCTTGCTGTTTGTGGGGGGGCGCAGGTCAGGGGCGGCTGAGCGCACGACAGTGCGCGCGATGGGCCTAGACAATCGCAGCTAGCCGATGATGACGTTGCATTCGAGGAGGAACTCGATCTTGGCGCCGCTATCGGCCTGGACGTCGGTGCAGGTTGTGCCGCAGAGCTGGACGCGATTGTTCAAGAAGTAGAACGCGTCCGGCTTGCACGAGGCCTGGTCGGCGACCTGATTGAAGATGCGCGGCGCACCGCCCCCGCTCGGCGTGAATTCCAGCTGCGCCGTATCCAGCTTGAAGGTCTGCATCGGCGGCGGCGGCGGCAGGTCAAAGTCGCAAGCCACCGTCGCGCCCTTGATGACGCTGTCAGCGACCGCCCTAAACACCGGGCTGTAGTCATCGGTGTTGCAGATCGGATAGCGCAGGCCACCGGTCTTAATCGCCATATTCTGATGCTGGGTGCCGATGTTGACAGCGCTCGTGCACTTGGTGTTCACCAGTGCAGCCGTCGAGGGGTAAGGCTTCAAGCGATCCGTCGGATCAGCCACCACGCCGACAATGGCGTGGAACGTGTAGTTCCGCTTGGCGACCGTACCAAAGTGGGTCGCCGACAGCGCCAGCAGCTTGGTATCGAAGTTATTCGCACTCGCAGCCATGCCGTCCGGGAAGTTGCCTTCGTTATCATCGTCAGTGATCTCGACGAAAGTCTTGTATGCACCATTGCGCAGTTGGCTCGACCAGTTGGGATAGCTGGCAATAATCTTCTGGTACGAATCCTTGCTGCGAATATCCAGACTATGCTGAAAGAAAGTTGTTGTATTT
Organism: uncultured Myxococcales bacterium; assembly: GCA_937952145.1. GTDB lineage: Bacteria > Myxococcota_A > Polyangia > Palsa-1104 > JAEUJZ01 > JAEUJZ01. Next base: position 26,489 of record CALFYE010000446.1, on the reverse strand, counting down.
CCGGGTTGTGCCGGAATTGGATTGCAGGTTGTACTCGACAGTGGTGATTTAACACAGATCCTCTGATTTGCAGAATCACCGTGCAGAGATACAACAATAATCTTATAATCAACCCCGCTATTCTTGATAATCGTCGCGAAGCTATCGTTGATACGCTTCTCGACCTCGACGATCTCGGCCGTCATGCTGCCCGAGTTGTCGATGACGAAGATGACGTCCACCGGCGACTTCTGCAGCGTCGCAGCCGCCCGCACAGAGGCGCAGGCCGCGTCGGAGTCAATGCGGCCCTTCATGTCACTGCCATTGCCGCCCAGGTCCTCGTTCGGGTTATCTCCCCCGCCACCCAGCACGTCGCTGTTGCAGTTCAACCCCACCACCGCACCCAGAACGCCAGCCGAAAGCATAGCCGCGATCTTACGCATAGTTGCCCCCTTTTCCTTACGTCTATCAGGTATCTAATTAGTCTCCCAGTCGAGCCGAACCTTACAGTTTCTTTATCCTACTAGATTCGAGCGCAGTGCACATATCGAATGTGCATATTATTTTTCGTAATGATCTAGCCCCCCTAGCCCGCTTGCCACCCCGGCCCCCGCGGGTTCGGTGCATCCCCAGGCGACCCCTGCTTAGTACAGCTTGAACTGCAGCAGCCGACCTTCCAGCGGGCCGTTCCACAGGATGTGGCGGGCGCTGGGGCGCAGGCCGATCTGCTTCGCCAGGTCCAGGTTGGCGGTGTAGACGTAGGCGGTGTAGCCGGTGAAGCGCCGCTTTAGCGTGTCGCCAAGGGCGCGATACAGCCCGACAAGCTCGTCGGAAGATCCCATGCGCTCGCCATAGGGCGGATTGCACAGGACGATGCGCGGGGCGCTGACATCGGCGGGTGCCGAGGGCAGCGGCGGCGGTGCAACCTCGCGCAGATCGGCCAGGCTGATCTGCGAAAACGGCGATAGGCCAGCGGTGCCCAGGTTGCGTCGTGCTGCAGCGACCGCGTTGCGATCCAGGTCGTAGCCGTAAAGAAAGACGCCGCTGCCGCGCACCGCCTGGGCGACAAGCTCGTCGCGCACGCGGCCAAAGCCGGCGGTATCGAAGTCGCGCCAGCCCATGCAGCCCAGGTGCCGCGGCTTGCCGCCGATGCGCAAAAGGCCGGGACTACGACGCAGGATGTGCAAGCCCGCTTCGACCAGCAGAGTGCCGCTGCCGCAGCACAGATCGACGACTGTCGGCTGGCTGGCAGGACTCCCCGCCGGGGTCGCGCTGCCTTGCAGGCTGCCGAGCGCGATCTCGACAAAGGTCGCGGCCAGCGTCTCTTTCAGCGGCGCTTCCACCGAGGCGATGCGATAGCCACGCTCGTGCAGCGGCGTATCCGAGCTATCCAAGGACAGCACCATGCGCGGCACGCTGCGCCCACCGCGACCGCCCGCCGCTCCGCCCGCTGCGCCGTTGCTCTCGGGCCGGGTGTACAGCTGAACATGGATGCGCAGATCCGGACTCTGCACCGAGACATCAGGACGCCGGCCGGCCCGCGAGCGAAAGCGATCACAGATCGCATCTTTGACGCGCAGCGCAACGAACATGCTGTTGCTGAGGCCACACTCCGGCAGCGTGCCATGCGCCGACACCGCGAGCGTGCCATCGACCGAGAGGAATTCCTCCCAGGGCAGCGCGAAGGCGGCGGCGTAGACATCTTCGGGACCGCGACACGAGACATCGGCGAGCTGCAGCAAGACACGCGAGGCGCAGCGCAGCTCTAAGTTGGCGCGGTACATCGCTGACCGCGAGCCATAAAAGCGCACGCCGCCTTCGGGTCCGGCCGGCAGCACGTCTTCGATCTCGGGCAGTCGCGCAAGCTCAGCTGCAAGCTGCGGTTCGACGCCGCGTGGACACAGCGCGCGAAGCTGCAGGCGCTGACGATTGATCTGCATTCGCGGGGTCTCGCTCGCCCGCGAACGGGCTAGCGGACGCGGCTCGGGAACATACTCCTCACGGCGGGGGGGAGCGGGGCGCGAGTCGCGATACGGACGATAGGGATTGGGAAAAGTCATGTGGCGATCCGGTCGCAGCCGTACCACATCGCCGTGCGCGCTGTCACCGCATTGTCGGGCTGCCGATCGGGACTACGAATCGCGCTCTGCGTCGAGAATTTGCCCCGCCCCGGCGGTCATTGACCCCACCTGCAGCGCGGGAGGAAAATCCACCCGGAGGCAAAGAACATGAATGAGCGGGGGAGCCGGAAGATTCCTGTTACCGAGAGGCAGTTCCTGTGGGTACAGGATGACGACAAGGGTGAGGTCACGCTGCACGTCGGCCCCACCATGGTCTCGCCGACCGCAGCCGACCGCGTAGTCATCGATGACGGCGATGGCGGCTTTCGCGAAGACATTAGCAGCCGCCCGCAGCGGCTGATCGAAGTCGGCGATCACCAGTACGCGGTGCTGTACAACCCGCTCCTAGAAAACGACGGCGGCCCCAATGGTCGCTTCCGCGTCGGTCGCAACGAGACGCGGCCGCTGAAGAACGGCACGCGGGCGATGATCCCCGGGCCGTGCTCGTTCTATCTGCGCCCCGGTCAGCGCGCCGAAGTGCGCGACGCGCACGAGCTATCAGCCAGCCAGTATCTTGTCGTCAAAGTCTACGGGCCACTGGACGCAACGGCGCCCTATCACGAGGTGACGGTGCGCTCGGCAGCGATCACGCGCGCCACCGCTGAGGCGCTGGATGGTCGCCCGCAGGCCCTGCCGGATGCCGCCGCCAGTAAGCCGCTGATGCGCGGACAGCTCATCGTCGTGCGCGGCATCGACACCCAGTTCTACATTCCGCCCTCCGGCGTCGACATCGTCCCCGATACCTCGGTCGATGAGTCGGGAGCGACGCTGTCCGCCGTCACGGCGCAGCGCCTGGTATCGCAGATGCAGCAGCAGATGCAGCTGCAGGGGCCGGTGCCCCCCAAAGGTCAGCCGCCGCTGCCGCCTGCCGAGCCGATGCTGTCGCTCGAAGATGCCGAAGAAGGCGAGCTAGAGCGCAGCAAAGCCAAGCGCGCCGTGGCGCAGTACCAGTCGCAGGCGGCATTTGTCGATCAAGCCGCGCGCACCCGTCAGCGCGTCCCGGCGCCAAGCAAAGTCCCGGCGGCTGCCCCGGCTCCCGCCGCGGTGGCCCCTGCGGCCCCCATGGGCGGGGCGCGGGCTGACTTCGCCGCGCCGCCTCCACCACCGGCCAGCAACGCCGGCCCCCCTGCCCCACCGCCCGCCAGCATTGATGACATGCTGTCCAGCGACAGCGTGCGCAAGGCCATCGAGCGCGAGGCACGCCAGGCTCGCCTGGTCCGTCACGCCGCCGTGCTGGGCGAAAAAGAGTTCTGCGTGCTCATCGATCCCGATGGCAAGCGCGAGATCAAGGTCGGCCCGGCCCGCGTCTTCCCCGGTCCCTACGACACGTTCATGACCAAGGGCTCGCGCAATCGCACCTACGATGCGTACGAGCTTCTGCCGCAGCGCGCGCTGTGGCTGCGCGTCATCTGCCCGATCTCGCGCGAGGACATGGCGGCCAAGATGCCGCGCGGCGTCCAGCTCGACAAAGAGATGTACTACCCCGGCGACGAGCTGTTGTTGTCGGGCGTGTCGGGCTTCTTCTTCCCGTTCAACGAGATCGAAGTGCTGTCGCCACAGACCGGCGAGGCGGTGGTCGGCAACGATCACAGCGGCGTCTTCATCGAAGCCATCGGCATCGATCAGAAATCCGGCATCTACGTCCGCGATCTGACGACCGGCGAGGTCCGCCTGATCCGCGGCAAGCAGTCGTATCTCGTCGATCCACGCAAAGAAATCCACATCACCCGCACGCTGTCGATCGCCGAATGGAACCTGTGGATCGCCCCCGCTGAGCCACACAAGCTGACCAACAAATCGATGATCACTCCGTGGGCAGTATCGATCATCGTGCCGCACAACACCGCCGTGCTCGCGACCTCCGCCGCCGCGCAGCGCGTGATCGAGGGCCCCTGCGTCACCCTCCTCGAATATGAAGAGACGCTGGTGCCGCTCGGCCTCTCCACCGGCACCCCCAAGACCGACGACCACCCACTGCAGACCTGCTTCCTGCGCACCGTCGGCAACCGCGTCGGCGACATCATCGAAGTCGAGACCTCAGACTTCGTCCGCATCCACATCCGCACCAGCTACAGCGTCACCTTCAACCGCGACCACCGCGACAAGTGGTTCAACTGCGAGAACTACATCCAGGTGATGTGCGATCACCTGCGATCGATTGTTCGCAGTCGGATGCGGACGATGCCGCTTTCGGCGCTGTGGCCGCAGGTGTCGCAGGTGGTGCGCGACACCATCCTGGGGCCGCGCGGGACCGAGCCGGGTAGCGAGGGGCGCAAGGGACGGTTCTTTGCCGAAAACGGCATGCTGGTGACCGAGGTCGAGATCCTCGAAGCCGAGATCCAGGACAACGTCATCGCCGAGCTGATGAAGAACGTGCAGCGCGAGTCGGTGATGCTGGCCATCGGCGACAGGCAGGCGCAAGAGAAGGTCGCCTCGGCCAAGCTGCGGTCGGAGCTGGAGCGACAGCAGACCGAGCTGCAGATGGCGGGCAAGCAGCGAGAAGCCCAGCTTGGTGAGCTGGTGCGCAAGCTGAAGCACGAAGCCGAGCTGGCCAACCTGCGCGAGCGCGAGCTGGTGCAGGGCGAGCAGGTCCGCCTCGTCGGGGAGCGCGAGCTGGTCGAGCTGCGCAGCAAGGTCGAGCGCGAGGGGCTGTCACAGGGCGCTCAGCTGGAAGCGATTGCGCGCGATGCCAAGACTCGCGCCCAGGCCAGCGCCACCCTGCACGGCGAAGAGGTCGAGCACCTGGGTCGCGTGCGCGCGATCGAGATCCAGCTCCTCGAAGCGCAGGCGCGTGCGGTGGTGGCCGAGCGGACCTCGGTGCAGCCGCAGCTTGTCGAAGCGCTCACTGCGCTTGGCGACAAGAACCTGCTCTCTGAGGTCGCCGGCAACATGAACCTGGTCTCGCTGTTCCGCGGCAAAGAGGCGGGCGAGATCCTCAAGGACGTGGTCGGAGGCTCGCGCTTCCTGCCCGCGCTGAACGAAGCCCTAAGCAGCAAGCCCAGCCCCAGCAAGCCCGAGCCGCCGAGCGCCCCCACCCCCAGCAAGAAGTAGCGAGCCACCGGACGGCCTCCCCCCGCGAGGACCTCCCGCCGGCTCCCCCTCACGCCCTCACTCCCTACTCCCCGAGACCGTTTCAGGATGGGTCAGCCCCGACCCCATCCACGGCCACCTGTCGCGGTCACCAAGAATCCACGCAGCGCGATATTGCGACGGCTGGGTGGTCGGGTGAGACCACAGGGCAGCGAGCGGGAAGGCTGCGCTTTTCTTTCGCGACTTCGCCGCGTACCTGGCAGGCTGACGGCCCGCTTTAGGAGACCTCACGCGATGAACCCATCCGCCCCGCGCGCGCCCCAGGGAGACTGCGACTACGACGTCATCATCATCGGCTCAGGGATGGGCGGGCTGACCTGCGCCAGCCTGCTGGCTCAGCTTGCGGGGCTACGTGTCCTTTTGATCGAGCAGCACTTCAAGCCGGGTGGCTACACCCACAGCTTCAAGCGCAAGGGCGGCTACCACTGGGATGTCGGCATTCACTACGTCGGCGAGATGCAGGCGGGTCGGCCGGCGCGGCGGCTCATGGATCTGGTCACCGGCGGGCCGGTCGAGTGGCGCCCGATGTCGGATCCCTTTGAAGTGTTCGACTTCCCCGGTCTGCGCTTCTCGGTGCGGGCTGGCATCGATCGCTATGTCGCCGATCTGATCGCTGTGTTTCCCCACGAGGAGGCCGCCATCCGGCGCTACTTCACCGAGCTTCCCACGATGTCGCGGGGGCCGGTCGGCGAGCGCATCTTGCGCGACGTGGGCTCACCGATGCTGTCGCTGGTCGGGCGCCTGTTCGGACGAGAGCACGCGCGGCGGCCGGCCAGCCAGACCACGGCCGACTATCTGGCTGAGCTGTTCTCGGACCCGCGCCTGCGCGCTCTTTTGGCTTCGCAGTGGGGCGATCACGGGCTGCCGCCTTCGCAGAGTGCGCTGATGACTCACGCCATGGTCGCTTCGCATTATCTCGACGGGGGCTTCTACCCAGTGGGCGGGGCCGGCGGCATCGCCAAGGCGGCCCTGGCCATCGTGCGCGCCTATGGCGGGGCGCTGCGCCTGCGCTGTCGCGCCGAAGAGATCCTGGTCGAAAACGGGCGCGCGGTCGGCGTGCGGGTGCGCGAGGGGACGGGACGCGGCGAGGTCGAGCGGGTGCTGCGGGCGCCGCATATCGTGTCGAACGCCGGCGCCGAGATCACCTATCGCAAGCTCCTGGCCGGACGCCCCGAGGCCGAGGCGGCGCGCCGCGAGCTAGATGCGATCGCGCCCGGCCCCTCGCACGTGAACCTGTTTATCGGCTTCAAGGACGACCCGCGCAAGCTCGGCTTCCGCGGCGAGAATCACTGGCTGTTCGATCGCCTGGATCACGACGAGGTCTTCGCCCGACGCGATGAGCTATTAGAGGGCCGACCGCACTTCGCTTATGTCACCTTTCCTTCGCTCAAAGATCCGGCGGCGCGACGTCACACCGGCGAGATCGTCGCCTTCGCCAGCCACGATGCCTTCCGCACCTGGCGTGAGCAGCCGTGGATGGATCGCGGCGATGAGTACGAGGCGCTCAAGCGTCGCATCGCCGACTCGCTGATCGACTTTGTCGACCAGCGCTACCCCGGCTATCGCGACCTGATCGACTACGTCGAGGTCTCGACACCGATCACCACCGAGCACCTGGCCGCCCATCCCTACGGCGTCATCTACGGCGTCGCCGGGCGTCCCGAGCGCAGCCGAATGGAGTGCACCCGCGTCCGCACGCCGATCGAAAACCTCTACCAGGCCAGCGCCGACTCCCTGGTGCACGGCATCCTGGGCGCCACGATCGGCGGTGCGGTTGCTGCCGGCGTGGTCCTCGGCGGCGGCGTCAAAGGACTCGTCCGCGTCCTCGCCGGCATCGGCCGCGGCCCCACCCCCAAAGCCAAGCTCGCCGCCGGCCCGGCGATGGTCGCGTAGAGCGTCCGTCCTCCCGGCACAGAGCCAACCCACCGCCGCTTGCTGCCCTCCGGGAATGCGCGGCCGCACTCCCCTTGTCCGGGAAGCCGCTCGGGTCTCCTGCCGCGTGCTCTTGCCGTCAGGCGCTCATGACGACCGGTTTATCTTTAAAAAAGAGAATAGGAATCAGCCGGTAGAATCCCAGCCACATCGGGATGCTTTTCGTAATAATCGTGCGCGCAGTCCCAGCTTACGGTTACCGCGAGCCCAATTAGGTAAAGATTACTCGCCTTTAGCTGAGGGGCTTTGATGACGTACGATCCAATCACCCCATTAATCTCGTCGATGCGGGGCCGCTGAATACCGGATTTAAAGTCGACCATGATCTCTCGTGGACCGCAACCCAATAAACCCATAATCAAAGAAAACATCAGACAGATTTCGCCAATTTTCCTCATGACTTCTGTTCCCCATATCTTGATTATTATCCATTCGTGCACTGGCTAATTCAGATTATCATGCCAAGACCCTTTGGGTCGGAGACAGCCCTCTGACTGTCCCCTATCGGCCTAGGCATTCCTGGGGATGACACGGTCCGCCGCGGCGTTTGGGGGGTAGGTGACCGACTCGGCTGCCCATTCCGCTGTGCTCTCTTGCTCTGCCCTGCGTTCCCCTTTACCGTCGGGGCGGCGCTGGCGGTGTGGGCTGTGGAGTGTCGTGGCTAGATCGCTCGGGAAGGCTGCACGGCTGGCGTCGATCACAACCCTTTTTCACTGGAGTCGCCCCATGTCCGACAAGCTGACGTTCTACACCCATCCCATGTCGCGAGGCCGCATCGTCCGCTGGATGCTGCAAGAGGTTGGGCAGCCGTATGAGACGGTGCTCTTGGACTACGGGACGACGATGAAGGGGCCGGAGTATCTGGCAGTAAACCCGATGGGCAAGGTGCCGGCGCTGCGACACGGCGACGCCGTGGTGACCGAAGCTGCCGCCATCTGTGCCTATCTCGCGGATGCCTTCCCGCAAGCCGGTCTGGCTCCGCCGCCCGGTGACAAGGAGCGCGCGACCTACTATCGCTGGCTGTTCTTCGGCGCCGGCCCGGTCGAGAGCATGTCGAGCATCAAGTCGCTGGGCATCACCGTTCCGCCCGAGAAGCGCCCGATGGTGGGCTTCGGCTCGGAAGCCGACGTCATGGCCGCTCTGGAGTATGCGCTGTCGCGCGGGCCGTACCTGCTCGGCGAGCGCTTCTCGGCCGCCGACGTCTACCTGGGCTCGCAGATCGGCTGGGGCATGCAGTTCGGCAACATCGAAAAACGCCCGACCTTCCAGGCCTACGCCGGACGCCTCTTCGGTCGCCCGGCCGCGGTGCGGGCCCGCGAGATCGATGATGCGCTGATGGCCAAGGCCAAGGGCTAACGCGCCCACCGATTGCGGAGGAACGACGGGGCTAGGCGCGACCCGGCTCGGCCTTGTGTCCGTCGAGTAGCGGCACCTGCACGCAGAACGTGCTGCCCTGCCCCGGCTGGCTGTGCACGCTGATTCGCCCGCCGTGCGCCTCGACGATTTCTTTGGCGATCGACAGGCCCAGGCCGGCGCCGCCTGCCGGACTGCCGGGGACGCGAAAGAAGCGCAGGAAGATCTCGCGCTGATAGGGAAGCGGGATGCCTTCGCCGGTGTCGCTGACTTCGAAGCGCGCCGACTCGCCGGCCGGCAGGGCGCGCACGGTGACGCGGCCGCCGACCGGCGTGTGGCGGATGGCGTTGCTCACCAGGTTGCTGAACACCAGACCCAGTCGCTCGGGATCAGCGAAGATCTTCTGCGGCGACAGCGGCGAGTGTTCGGCGCACAGCAGCACCCCTTTTTCTTGCGCCTTCGCCTGCCCCTCGGCGACCACGCCATCGATGAGGTTTTGCACCGACACCAGCACCTTGCGCATCTCGACGCGACCCGAAGCGATGCGCGCCAGATCCAGCAGATCTTCGATCATGCCCTGCAGTCGCTCGCAGTCTTCACGCGCGGCGTGCAAGAGCTCGATCTGCTTTTCGGTCACCGGTCCGGCGATGCCTTCTAAGCACAGGTGCACGGCCATGCGCAGGGAAGTCAGCGGCGTCCGAAACTCATGCGCCACGGTGGCCACGAGATCATTCTTCAGCTCATCGAAGCGACGCAGTCGCGTGATGTCCTGCAGGACGATCGTCGCGCCCTCGACTGCCCCGGCCGCGCCATAGACGGGGCTGGCCCGCGGCAACAGCCAGCGCTCGGACTCGCCGCGCCCGACCTGCACGGCTTCGCTGAAGTCCTTCGGCGCGTAGGTGCCCTTGCCCAGGAGGATGTGGGCGCGCAGGCGCGACAGCACCTCGGCCACGGCGGGCTCGATGCCAGGGGGTAGCTCGCGGGCGTCCCGCTCCGACGAGACCGGCCACAGGGCCTCAGCCTCGCGATTGAGGTTGGCGACGCGGCCGCTGCCATCAAAGACCACGACCGGATCGGCCAGGCTGTCGATCGCTGACTGCGCCGCTTGCTGCGCCGCCAAGAGCTCACCGAGCGAGCTTTGGCGATAGCGCTGGATCTGCTGCGCCATGGCGTTGAAGTCGCTCGCCAAGTGCGCGATCTCATCGTGTCCACGCACTGCCGCCCGCGCCCCTAGCTCGCCGGCCCCCAGCCTACGCGCGGCATCGCGAAGATCGAAGAGTGGCCGCAGCAAGCGCGCGGTGAGCAGCAGCGACAAGAGGACGCCGAGCGAGATCGCCGCCAGCGAAGACAGCGTCGCGATCTGCGAGACCTGCTCGGCAACGCGGCGGGCGTGGTCGCTCTTGTGCACCATGGCATCTTGATTCAGCGTCAGGATGGCGTCGGCCGCCGCCTTGACGCCGACAAAGGCGGGCTCGGCTCGCCCGAAGTACAGCGCCCTCGCTTCCTCAATCGCGTCCGCAGCAAAGAGGTCCAAAAGGATCGGCTGATAGTCTTGCCAGCGTCGCCGCAGAGCCGACACCGCCTCGCGCTCGCCGGGCTCGGTGATGTTGCCCTCTGCGATGCGCAGCTCGCGCTCAAAGCGCTGCTGATTTTCATCCCGCTGCTGCAGACCGCGATCGCGCTGACCGCCCAGCACGAACAGCGCCGCTGAATCTAAGCGCTCAAGCGCATCCTCCATGCGCTGCGCCGACAGCACACTGCGATAGTTCTCGCGCAGGATATTCTGCGCTGCCCCACCAACGGACGACACGCTCCAGCGATGCAGAATCGACAGCAGCAGCAGGGCCAGCAAGAGCGGCACCTGCGAGAGCAGGAGCTTGCGCCGCAGGGTCATTCCCGACCTCCCTCCGCCGCTCCCTTCACGGGGCTGGGAAACGAGACGATGTGCAGATCAAAAGCACTCGCGTGCTCCAGCATGCGGGCGGTAAAGGAGGGCGCGAACAGTCGCCGAAAGGATGGGCTGGGTCCCCGGCCGATCACGATATCGCTAACGCCGTGGGTCGCGGCAAAGGCAAGCAGGGTGGTCACGGGATCCTCGCCGCGCAGGCGTACCACGTCTGCACCCAACTCTCGCGCCACATCGATATTGGCCAGTAGCCGACGCTGACTTTCGGCGTCGATGCGCAGCGGTGCCTCGGCCGAGGTCTCGACATGGGCGACATACCAGGAGGTGTTCAGTCGCCCCGCCAAGCGCGAGCCGCGGCGCAGCAAGGTGCGGCCATGTGGCGGATTGCTCGACAGACAGACCAGGAGCTTGCCGCCCCAGCCCTCGCGACGCGCCGGCTCCTCTCGCTCTGCAGCCTTGGGGCGACCGACGCTCTCGGCGACTTCGCGCAGCGCAAGCTCGCGCAGGGTCGCCAGGTTGCTCGACTGAAAAAAATGTCCCAGCGCCCAGTCGATCTTGTCCGGCGTGTAGATCTTGCCGGCGCGCAGCCGCTCCAACAGATCTTCGATATCCAGATCGATGGTCACGATCTGATCGGCTTGTCGCAAGAAGGCGTCGGGGACTGTCTCGCGGACCTGCACCAAGGTGGCTCGCGCCACCAGCTCGTTGAGGCTCTCAAGGTGCTGAATGTTGAAGGCGCAAAGGACACTGATGCCGGCATCAAGGAGCGCGTTCACATCTTGGTAGCGCTTGCGATGCAGGCTGCCCGGGACATTGGTGTGCGCGACCTCGTCGACAACCACGACCTCAGGGCGCCGCGCCAGGATGGCCTCGACATCCAGCTCGTGCAGGGTCACGCCGCGGTAGTCAAAGCGGCGACCGGCAATCGCCAGCAGGCCCGGCACCAGGGCTGCGGTCTCCGGCCGGCCGTGCGTCTCGACAAGGCCGATGACGACATCGACGCCCCGCCTACGCAGAGCCTGCGCCTCCTCCAGCATGCGATAGGTCTTGCCGACGCCGGCGGCGTAGCCGAGAAACACCTTCAACCGCCCGCGCTTGGCGCGCTCGACCAGCTCCAGGAAGTCGGCCGCCCGGCGCTCGCGCGGATGGTCAGGGGCGGACCTAACTCCGGGCAGACGCGACGAAGACCGTGAGATCGGATCAGCCTCTGCCATGCCTCGCTTCATCCTCCGGGACGGCCAAACTGGCGATCAAGGGCCAGGTTGAGCAAGAGCACGTTGAGCCGCGGCTCGCCCAAGATCGCAAGCTGCCGCCCCTGCACCCGGTCGTGCACCAGCCTGGCGATTCGCGCCTCAGAAACGCCGCGCGCCTGGGCCACCCGCGGCACCTGCCAAAGAGCCGCGGCGGGCGAGATGTGCGGATCCAGCCCGCTTGCCGAAGTCGTGATCAGCTCGACAGGAACAGCGCTGGGTGCAGCAGGATTTTGACGCAGAAGACGCGCAAGCTCGGCCTGAGCACGCTGGCGCAGCCTCAGGCTTGTCGGACCTAGGTTCGAGCCGCCCGATGCGCCCGCGTCATAGCCATCGACTCCGGCTGCCGATGGCCGCCCCTGGAAGTAGGCCGGTTGGACAAAGCGCTGACCCAGCAGGGCCGAGCCCACGTCCTGTCCCCGCTCATCCGCGACCAGGCTGCCGCGCGCCTGTGCCGGAAACAAGAGCTGCGCCAGCGGCGTCATCGCGAGGGGATAAAGAAATCCAGTGAGCACCAGCGTCACTAACGTCACGCGCAGAGCAGTTCCCAAGCCTTCGATCGCAGTCGGCATGAAGACGTCCTAGGTAAGGTGCAGCGCCACAAGGAGCAGGTCGATGAGCTTGATGCCGATAAATGGCGCAAGCAGCCCGCCCAGACCGTAGACCACAAGGGACCGCCGCAGGACCGCGGCCGCGCCCAGGGGCCGATAGCGCACCCCGCGCAGCGCGAGCGGAATCAGCAAGATGATGATGATCGCGTTGAAGATCACGGCTGACAGGATGGCGCTCTGTGGCGAGGCCAGGCGCATGATGTTCAGCGGCGCGACCTCGGGGAAGACGGGAATGAACAGGGCCGGCAAGATGGCGAAATACTTCGACACATCGTTGCCGATCGAAAAGGTCGTCAGGCAGCCGCGGGTCATCAATAGCTGCTTGCCGACCTCGACGACCTCCAAGAGCTTGGTGGGGTTGCTGTCGAGATCGACCATGTTGCCGGCTTCCTTCGCGGCCTGCGTGCCGCTGTTCATCGCCACCCCGACATCGGCCTGCGCTAACGCTGGCGCGTCATTGGTGCCATCGCCGGTCATCGCCACCAGCTTGCCGCGCGCCTGCTCGCTACGGATCCGCTGCAGCTTGGTCTCGGGGGTCGCCTCAGCCAGGTACTCATCGACGCCCGCTTCGGCAGCAATGGCGGCGGCGGTGCGCAGGTTATCGCCGGTGATCATCACGGTGCGGATGCCCATGGCCGAAAAGCGCGCGAAGCGCTCTTTGATACCGCTCTTGACGACGTCCTTGAGGTGAACGAGGCCCAGCACTTGATTGCCTTCGCTGACCGCCAGCGGGGTGCCTCCACGATCGGCGATGCCACCGGCGGTCATCTCCAGCTCAGCCGGAACAGTGCCGCCTGCTGCCTCGACATGCCGCCGAATGGCATCGACGGCTCCCTTGCGAAGGATGCGTGGAGTAGCGCCGTGCGGGAGGTTGCAGCCGCTCATGCGTGTATGCGCCGAAAACGGCACAAGCTCGTGTTCCCCGCTCACCTGCTGCGTTAGGCCGTAGCGCTCGCGGGTCAGTGCGACAATCGACCGACCTTCGGGCGTCTCATCGGCCAAGCTGGCAAGCTGCGCGACCTCGGCCAGCGTCTCGCTGCGCACCCCCGGCATGGGGAAGAGCTCAGTCGCCATGCGGTTGCCGTGCGTGATGGTGCCGGTCTTGTCGAGCAGCAGCACGTCGATGTCTCCCGCGGCCTCGACCGCGCGACCGCTCATGGAAAGGACGTTCTTGCGCAGCATGCGATCCATTCCCGCGATGCCAATCGCCGACAAAAGTCCGCCGATGGTCGTGGGAATCAGACAAACCAGAAGCGCCACCACAACGGTGGGTGACAGCCGCAGGCCCGAGTACTGGGCGAGCGGCACCAGCGAGACACAGGCGAAGAGGAAGATCAGGGTCAGGCCGACCAATAGGATGTGCAAGGCGACTTCGTTCGGCGTCTTCTTGCGCGCCGCCCCTTCGACGAGCGCGATCATGCGATCGAGGAACGACTGGCCGGGGTCAGAGCTGATGCGGATGATGATGCGATCCGAGAGGACCTTGGTGCCTCCGGTGACTGCCGAGCGATCGCCTCCGCTCTCGCGAATGACGGGAGCGGACTCGCCGGTGATCGCCGACTCATCGACCGAAGCGATCCCTTCGATGATCTCGCCGTCCCCAGGAATCAGATCTCCGGCTTCGGCGATGACGACATCGCCCTTGAGCAGAGCCGACGCGGCGACGCGCTCTTCCCGGCCATCGCGCAAGCGGCGAGCCTGCGTCTCCCGACGTAGCCGACGCAGTGTCGCAGCCTGGGCCCGACCACGCCCTTCAGCCACCGCTTCGGCGAAGTTGGCAAACAGCACGGTGAACCACAGCCACAGGCAGACCGCGCCGGAAAACCAGCGCGGCGCCGACGCCAGATCGGGCCGCAGCAGATCGCGCAGCCACAGCCCCACGCACAGCACAGCGCCGACCGCGACCACGCACATCACGGGATTCTTTGCGAGGTGACGCGGGGCCAGCTTGGTCAGGCTCTGCCCGAGAGCCGGCCCCAGGATCGTGACATCCAGCAGCGAGCGCTCGACCACGGGATTCGCCGACATCAGAACCCCCTCCCGCGTGCCGCCGCGAAGTGCTCGACGAGAGGCCCAAGTGCTAGCGCGGGAAAGAAGGTCAGCGCTCCCAAGAAAATGATGACGCCGGAAAGCAGCCCACCGAACAGTAGCGAACCGGTGGGGAAGGTACCCGGCCCCGGCGGGAGGACCTTCTTGTTCAACATCGATCCGCCGATGGCCAGGACCGGCACGATCATCAGGAACCGTCCCGCGAGCATCACCAAGGCCAGGGTCACGTTCCAAAAAGGTGTGTTGGCGTTTAGTCCGGCGAAGGCCGAGCCGTTGTTACCGGTGCCGCTTGAGTAGGCATAAAGAATCTCGGACAGGCCATGCGGACCGCCCCCACTCAGCGACGATAGACCCGCGGGAGAAACCGCCGCCCAGCCAGAAAAGCCAAGGATCAAGAGCGGGGGAATCAGCACGTAGAGCATCGACATCGTCATCTCTTTCGCCTCGATCTTTTTGCCGAGATACTCCGGGGTTCGGCCGATCATCAGGCCAGCGATGAACACCGCCTGCAGCGCGAAGATCAGCACGCCGTACAGGCCTGCGCCGACCCCCCCGAAGATCACCTCGCCGAGCTGAATATTGAGCAGCGTGACCAGCCCGCCAAGCGGCGTGAAGCTGTCGTGCATGGCGTTGACCGCGCCGCAAGAAGCCGCCGTGGTCACCGTGGCAAACAGTGCGGATCCGGCGACGCCGAAGCGCAGCTCTTTGCCTTCCAGATTCCCGGCCGTGGCATCGATCGCAAGACCACGCAGCGCCGGATTGCCGGCGGCTTCGGCGGCGTACGTGGCGACGGCGCCCAGCAGAAAAAGTACGGCCATCGCACCGAACAGGACCCAGCCCTGTCGGGTATCGCCGGCCATGCGGCCATAGGTGTAGGTCAGCGCGGCGGGCAGCGCGAAGATCAGCACAAGCTGCAGCAGGTTGCTGATCGCCGTCGGATTTTCAAAGGGGTGGGCGCTGTTGGCGTTGAAGAAGCCGCCGCCGTTTGTGCCCAGCATCTTGATCGCTTCCTGCGTCGCCACCGGCCCCATCGGCACGAGCTGCCGGCCGCCTTCTAGCGTCGGTACCCAGACATAGTCGGCGAAGCTCTGGATCACGCCCTGCGACACCAGCAGCAGGCACGCCACGCACGAGAGCGGCAGCAGTACGTACACGATCGCGCGCAGTACATCGGCCCAAAAATTTCCCAGCGTGCGCGCCCCCAGCGGGCCAGGCCGGCGGGTCAGGCCGCGCGAAAGGGCCAGCGCAACACCCAGACCCGCCGCGGCGGAGGTGAAGTTGTGCCAGGCCAGGCCGGCCATCTGGGTCAAATAGCTCAGCGTCGATTCACCGGCATAGGCCTGCCAGTTGGTGTTGCTGGCGAAGCTCACCGCGGTGTTCCACGAAAGCGCCGGCGGCACCGATCCGAAGTGCTGCGGATTGAGCGGCAGCAGGTGCTGTGTGCGCAGCAGCAGGTAGGTCAGCAGCACCCCGATCGCGCTGAACAGCAGCAGCGCAGCGGTGTACTCCGCTGCGGTCTGTTCGCGCTGCGGCTCGACGCCACAGAGGCGAAAGAGCAAGCGTTCGATGGATGGAAGCAGCGGCAGCCGGGGTCGCTGGCTCGCTTCGAACACGGTGAACAGGTAGCCCCCCAGCGGCCGGGTCAAGCCCAGGATCAGCAGGCAGAACAGCGCGATTTGTAGAAGACCGGTGGCTGACATGGATGTTCTTTAGAACCGCTCGGGACGCAGGAGCGCGTACAGGAGATAGAGACTGAGCAGGGCAGCCAGCACTGCCCCAATCCAGTAGTCCGCGTGCATGCGAGACCCCGGCCTACAGCTGCTCGCAGCCGCGGGCGTAGGCCCAGGCCGAGCCAAAGAAACCAAGGGTGATAAGGACAAGGACAGCATCGTGCATGGGCACTCCTTCCGGGTGCCCAGGGAAGCAGCACGTGCTGTGCCATCACCTGCCGCCGAGCCCACCGAGAGAGCGCCCCCGCCGATCCTTGCAAGCTGCACGAATGCGCCGGCTCGTCATCTTGCACTCTGCAACCGCGGGCCCAGCGACTGCGAGGGAACCAGCGTCGGTACGGATCTTGCCAAGCTAGCCAGCAATGCCCCGGCTGGGCGCACAGCCAGCCACGCCCACGCTGGGTTCGTGGGTCGCTTGCTCGCATCGCTGCGCGCTGCCAGGCCGGGATTCGCTGTCACGGAGACTCTATGAAGACTCAGATCCTCGCGTTCTCGCTGCTTGCGACCTCCCTCTTCCCTGCCGCTGGACAGGCACAGCAGCCTGCCCCGGAAGCGACGCCCCCCCATAAGTCCTTCGAGCGAGCCGATATTCCTCTCGCAGGCGATGCGACCAAGCCGCGTGCCCCAGCTTCTGAAAGCTCGCTAGAGGCCCGCCTGCAGCAGCTAGAAGCGGAGGTGCGCGATCTGCGCGCGGGGCGAACGACACCACCCACCCCGACGACGACGACGACGACGACGACGACGACGACGACGACGACGACGACGAGTCCCCCCGATGCGGCACCGACTCCGACACCGACACCAGCAACACCCACCTCGGCCGAGCCGTTTTCCTGGGGCGACTTCACCTGGATCAACGGCGGCAGTCGGCAGACCGGGCACTTGCTCGACAGCAAGTACTTCACGCCGCAGGTCGATATCGACTCGAACTACACGTTCTCGTTTAACCAGCCGATCGACAACACACTGGTTGGCTCGACGGCCACCGCGCGTCACAACGAGCTGACGCTGGCCTTCCTGGGATTTGGCGGCGATGCGCATATCGGTCCGGTGCGGGCTCGCTTGTTCACGCAGTTCGGTACGCGCTCGACCGCGGTGCCGCGAAATGATCTGACGGTGAATCGCGGGCAGTTCGATCTGCTCAGCGTGTATCGCTATCTCAGCGAGGCCTACGCCGGCTATCACTGGGACCGGCTGCACGGCATCAACCTCGACGTCGGGCTGTTCTTTTCGTACGTCGGGCTGTTTTCGTACACGCAGTTTGAAAACTGGGGCTATCAGGCGTCGTTTACATCCGACAACACGCCGTGGTTTTTCAATGGTGCGCGGCTGCAGATCTTTCCCACCGACCGCTTGAAGCTGGAGCTATGGCTGATCAACGGCTGGCAGACCTACGGCAAGTTCAATCAGCTTCCCGGCGTCGGCTATCAAGTCCACTACGCACCGCAGGAGTGGATCAAGCTGGTGTTTAACGGCTACGTCGGCACCGATACCCAGGGCAACGCCGGTCGCGTGCGCGTGCACAGCGACAACAGTCTGCTCTTGCGCTACTTCAATCGACCTTCCGGACGCGGGCTCAGTCGCGCGGCGGTCAGCGTCACTTTCGATCTCGGCTTCGAAGAGGGCGGCGGCGTCACTGCCTTCCGCGGCAAGCACGATCCCGGCAACTGCACCGACAACGATCCCTGCGAGCAGAGCTTCCTGTCGGCGATGGCCTACCACATGCTTTGGTTCTGGAAGAATCACCTGAGCTTCATGGCCGGGGGCGGCTTCATTCGCAACCCCGGGCGTTATCTTGTGCTGGTACCGACTGGCGTTGCGGCCGCGACCTTCGACACGCGCAGCGGTACCGAGTTTTTCGGCTGGGATGTGTCGTCGAACATCAGCTGGTATCCGGCGGAAAACATCACCTTCCGCCTTGAGGTCTCGCACCACGAGGCCAGCGTGCCGTACTACGCCGGGGCTGGCGGCGTCACCGGTCCCGATGGCTACAAGTGCGGTGGCCTCAGCAGCCCTGACGGGCAGATCAGCACCTGCGCCCCGGCCGGCTGGACACCGGATCTCGTCAACGCCGAGACCAAAGCGATCTTCGCCGTCCTCTTCCGTCTGTGATGCTGCCCCCGACCGCTGACTGCCTGTGCTAGACGACAGGTCGAGCCGGCCCGCATCGCCCCGCACGGCCTCGCACGGCCCGCTATTGGAGCCCCGCCATGACCGAAGCCAGCCCGCCTCGGCGCCCGCTGCGCGCGCTGATTGTCGACGATGAAAAGAACATCCTAACCACGCTGTCGATCTGCCTGGAGGGCATGGGCTGCAGCGTCACCGCCGTCCAAAGTGGCGCCGCTGCCGTCGCTGCGTTGCAGCGCCAGCCTCATGACCTGGCCTTTGTCGACCTGCGTCTGGGAGAAACCAGTGGTCTCGATCTTTTGCCGCAGCTCTTGAAAGAAAGCCCCGAGCTGGCCATCGTCCTCATCACCGCTTACGGGACGTTCGAGGCCGTAGTGCAGGCCATAAAGCGCGGCGCCACTGACTTTCTGCCCAAGCCGTTTTCGCCGGCGCAGATCCGTCACGTCGTCGATCAGATCGTCGAGCGGCGGGCCCTGCAGCGCCGCATGGCCGATCTGGAAGATCAGCTCAAGGACGCCGTTCCCGAGACCGAGCTGCAGTCGGCTTCGCCGAAGATGCACGCGATCTTCGAGATGCTCGGGCGGGCCGCGGGCTCGGAGGCCTCGGTGCTGCTGCGCGGCGAGAGCGGCGTCGGCAAGGGAGTCCTCGCGCGGCTTTTGCACAGTCGCAGCCCGCGCGCTGGTCAGCCGTTCGTCATGGTCAACTGCCCCACGCTGTCGGGTGATCTCTTGGCCAGCGAGCTGTTTGGTCATGCCCGCGGCGCGTTCACTGGCGCGGTGCGCGATCAGCCCGGACGCGTCGAAGCAGCGCAGGGCGGAACCCTGTTTCTCGACGAGGTCAGCGAAATCGCCCCGCCCCTGCAAGCCAAGCTGCTGCGCTTTCTGCAAGAGAAAGAATTCGAGCGCATCGGCGAAAACCACACTCGTCGCGCCGATGTCCGCATCGTCACCGCCACCAATCGCGACCTGGAAGACGCCGTGCGGCGCGGCCAGCTTCGCGAAGATCTGCTGTTTCGCCTCAACGTCGTCGAAGTGCAGATTCCGCCGCTGCGCGAGCGCCCGGAAGACATCCTGCCGCTGTGTCGCCACTTCCTGTCGTTCTTCCGCCGCAGCACCGGCCGCCCGCCGATGGAGCTATCACGCGCCGCCGAGTCGGCCCTGCTGGGATACCCCTGGCCCGGCAATATTCGCGAGCTGCGCAACGCCATCGAGCGCGCCACCATCCTGTGGCCGGCCCAGATCATCGAGCCCGAGGGCCTGCCCGAGCGCATCGGGCGCCACAGTCAAGCCGGCCCCAGCCTGGGCGGTGACTGCACGCTAGAAGAGCTAGAGCGCGAACACATCCGTCGCGTCCTCCTGCGCTGCAAGACCCAGGACGAAGCCGCCACCATCCTCGGCATCGACAGCTCGACGCTGTGGCGCAAGCGACGCAAGCAGGAGGCTTAGAAGGTGTTTACATATTATCTCTCCCGTCGAGGGCCCCGTAAGGCTGGGGCCGCAGCGGATCTCCTTTTTTCGACGCCCCGGCGAAAAAAGGAGGCCGCGTCCGCGGGGGCCCCAGCCGTGCAGCACATCGCGTTGAGGCCATGCGCAGCTTAATTTGTAAACACCTTCTAAGAGCGCCTAACAAAACCGTAGCGAGGAACCCCGGCAGCAAGGAGGGAGGAGTGAGCGGCCTCCCGGCCGTGACCGACGACTGACGCAGCGGCCGGGGTCCGCAGTAGGTTTTGATAGGCGCTCTAAGCTGCGACGTGATCTGCTTGCGCTGCTTGGACTCTTCAGCGAGCTGCAACTCGACGTGCTGACGCTGCGCCGACTCCGCAACAAAAGCTTCGTAGTTGCGATTGCACAGTGCGCGCGCGTCCACCACCGCCCCGCGCAGCGAGGCCAGCTCGAAGTGCATAATCCAAATGCGGTCTGCCTCGTCCTCCAGTCGCTGATGCAGAGTCTCCGCATCGTGAATCAGGATCGCGACCCGCGAAGCTGCGGCTCGTTCGCGTGCGCTGGCCTCTTCCGCCCGAGTCGTGAGCGCGGCCACCTGCTGTCGCAGCTCCGCTTCTCGCTGCGCGGCCTGCTCGCGCTCCGCCGTCAGCTCGGCCTGGTGTCTCTGCTGCTCGGCTGCCACCTGCGCGCGGGCGCACTCGCGCTCGGTCTGCTGCACGCGGCTCCGCTCCTGCTCAATCGCCGCCGCGATCGCGGCAGCACCGGCGACCGCTGCCACCGCCACGCCAGCCCCCTTTGCCACCCCTCCCGCGTGCTGCCGGGCCGCTCGCCTAGCTTCTTCTCCAGCTCTGCAATGCGCCGCTTGGCAGCATCCAGCTCGGCCCGCATGCGCACCGCCAGCAACGGCAGCGCACGCCGCGCGACGTAGCTCCCAGGCTGTGGCGGCAGGCTCTTGCGACGCCCGCGAAAGCGATCCCCACTCCGCGCCCGCCACGCCAGCGTGCGACAACTGGCCGAGCAGTAGATCCGGTCGATCCGCCCCTTGCCTTCGATGGGATCTCCACACAGCACACACGCAGAACAGCGCGGCATGAGCACCGCCATGACCGTTTCCCCCTGATGCAACGGCTTGATTGTACCGGCGGTGCGGGGGGAGCGATCGACAATCCGTCAACAGCGCGAAACGCTGGCGCAATCTTGCAAAGCGTCAACCGCGCAATGGCCAGCAGGCCTACTCGGGCGGTTGCATAGCGACTGCTAGTTCAGTGTGGCGGGAGACTAGGCGGCGATTACTTCGGTGTCGGACGTAGCAGTCACGGCGCGAGCGAGCCAGCGCTCCAGGGTGCTCGGGTCCTTGCAGCCAAGCACGTGCTGCCGGACGCCATCGCTCACCTTGAAGCCACGCGTGGCCAGCACGGTAAGGATTGCCTCGGCCTTACTCTCGGCCCGCAGCTCGGCCTTCTCTCGCTCCCACCGTTGTCGTAGTTCAGTCATGATCGTTTTCTCCTCGGGGCTGAGGTCCGGCGCTTCGTCAAACAAGTATCGCACATCCGCCAGGATATCAATCCACGGCTGCCGCTGCGCCTCGGACAGCGGCATCGCATCCAGCTCGCGCAGCGCCTCAAGCTGCATCGTCGCAGGCCCCAGCAGTCGCAGGAGCAACGTCTCCGCCGTCTTCGGTAGCTCGGCCAGAACGACAACCCACGTCGCAAGCTCTGGCGCGAACCGATAGAAACCACTCGGCCAGCCGGCAGCCTCCGTGCCTGCGTAGCCATGCAGAACTTCCTCGGGGCGTCCAGGCGATAGCACCCACAGTGCAGGCTTGGGCGACGCAGAGCCCTTGGCCGCCTTCTTCAGCCCATGGTGCAGGTTGAACTTCTTACGAAGATTGTCATCGACGCTATCGACCGATGGGGTCGATGAGAACGGCTCGATGAGAAATCGTCGCTCGACCTCAGCCATGCGACGGACCAGGCCCAGATGGGGCAGCGCATCCGGCGGCGGCAGCTCGGACCGCAGCTCGCAGTACACGTCGATGCGCTGCTCATCAAGCGGCGCGACCGGCTTCTCCAGCTCGACAGTGCTGATCGGGTCAAGCGCCTCGCGCAGCAGATGCTTGCAGAGGAGGTCGTGGAGCTTGGGCATGGAGGGAAGACGGTACCCGAGACATGCAATGCGTCAAGCCAACAAGGTTGGACAGCGTCTGAAACTTCAAAAAGTTTCAACTTCCCGTGGCCGCTGTGATTTCTGCTAGGCTCGCGACTCGTTGAGCTGACGGCTTAACGAAGATTGTCGATAACTTCTGAACGGGTCAAATATCATGTCGAAGGATAATCGGGACGATTTCAATCAGCCCATCGTAAGAGCACTTGCGGAACGCGCTGCATATCTGTGCGCCAACCCAGACTGCGGGAGCCTAACCATAGGTCCCAGTAGCGACGTAACTAAGTCCGTTCGCACAGGAAAGGCTGCTCATATTTGTGCAGCTTCTCCTAAAGGTCCACGTTATGATGAAAATCAAACTCCGGATCAGCGATCCGACATTGAGAACGGGATTTGGTTATGTAGTGTTTGCGCGGATCTAATCGACAAGGATACTGATGCCTATTCTTGCCACAAAATCCGAGAATGGAAGCGGCTGCACGAGGAGGCCATTAGGCATCAGGGTATACTCCCAGATCCTTTATCGATAATGATTGAAACCAGCCCTGGTCTTTCCATTCAAAATATACCTGGATTTACAATTACCGCTAAACACATGGAGTTGCTTCGCCAACATTTGCTGGTTATCCAAAATCGTTGTAACCGGGAGATCATCGGCATCGAGTTTGAGATGCAGTTTCCCGAGTCAATCGTCGATGGACCTCGGGTTCGAACTCCACCAGGTGCTGCCGTCAGCATGCGGCCTGATCGTACAGAATTCGTCGCAACGATGTCGGGAAATGCACAAGTCACCCAGATCGGGATGAATCGCACTTGTCCCAATTATAGAGTCGAAATCGAAAAACTACTGCCTCAACAGAAGGTAGAAGTTACATTTTTAACCATTTTAGACGAACATAGTAAGCTCGATTTCCCAGTGCCGATGTTTGTTGGATCATTGATGCATTATGCACTGGGTCGCTTCGGGTTTTCCTGGGGGCCGCTCATTAGGTTTCAGAAATTCGTAGCAGCCATCAACTATCACGCAGAACCGCGCCATGTTACGGTCGAGCCGCTAAGGTACGATGTTGAATCTGTGCCCATGGTGAAAAACATGGTCTGATAGATCAGACAGAAAATAGAGTAAATGCCAATACGTATTGGACTTTACTCTCATTGTGCCAGCAGTACCACGCCAGTATTTAGTCGGATGCAATATTCGCGAGAGTAGCGACCGCAACCGGACTCCATTGTTGACCAGTCGAAGGCAGATATCCTTCATACAGGAGCCGCCGACCAACTTCTCGAAGGCTGAGCCCTTGGGCTCTAAGTACATGAGCCCGTTGAGCAGCTTCCTTCGCAGTCTTTACACTCAACAACTCCGCCACCGTCGCCGCATGCCATCTATCCCCTCGCGGCGGATACAGCCCCTCCTTCAACAACCGCTCCCCAATCGCCCGCAACGACAGCCCCTCGGCTCGTAGTTCCTTCGCTCTGGCCTCGGCCAGCTTCTTGTCGCGCTGTACCTTCCGCCGCTCACGCTTCTTATACTCGCGGATTCGTTCAGGCATCGCGCCTGCGCGCTTGAGGATACGCAAGATCATCGTCCGATTCCAACCAGCATCGCGCGGCGACGGCATTCCGTCTTCACGCAGCACTGCAACGATCTCCTTTTGCTGCACTCCTTTTTTATGCAGCTCGATGACGCGCGTGATGATGGTCTGCTCCTCTGCATGTGGCTCCAGCCGCGCCCTCCCATTCACATCACGAGTAGTTCCGAAGCGATAGCCGTATGGAGCGCGACCCAGGAAGACGCCTTGTGCTTTCAGGTGGCGCATCGCCTCGCGGGTCCGCTCGCCGATGGCCTCGCGTTCCCACTGCGCGATGAGCGCCAATATATAGAGGACGAAGCGGCCCATCGCGTTGCGGGTGTCGAGGGATTCGGTGACGAAGAGCAAGTAGTGCTGCTCTTTGAGGAAGTAGCCGTTAAGCAGCGTGCCGAGGTCGATCACGGATCGCGTGAGGCGGTCCAGTTTCACGACGAGGAGCGCGTCGGCTCTTCCGGCCTCAAGCAGCTTGAGTGCGGCGGTCAGTCCTGGGCGATCCAGCGACTTCGCGGAAGTCTCATCCTGCGCGAGATGTACGAGCTTGAACCCGCTTGCCTTGCAGTAGCAGCGGATGCGTTCTCGCTGTGCGTCCAGGCTGACACCTTCCTGCGCTTGCATGTCGGTGCTGACTCGGACGTACCCGATGACACGCAGGGGGCGGTCCTGCTGTAAGGTGTTTACTTGCAATGAAAATGTTGGTTGCTGGTTTACTGTTCCCTTTTGTCTCATCGGGAGCCTCCGTCGCTGGCGTTGTCGTAATCTGGCCTCAGATCGGTGTTCGAGGGGCCAAATCGTGCGCGGGAACATGCGACGGCTGCGCACATGAATGCAAGAGGGATCGTTCAGTCTCACTTGCGCGGCGAGCTGCGCGGGTATCTGTGATCGAGTACATCGCGAACGCGCGCGATACGGCTTTCTGGTGCGGCGATACTCCCAGGTTCAAAGACTCGGTATGATCAAAACATGCGCGTGTGTCGGCTGTGCGCGGGTCCGATGCCTGAGATCGTGCGAGACGATGCCTTGTACTGCTCCACGCGCTGCAAGCTGAAGGCGCAGCGAAAGAGGAAAAAGGAGTCGGCGCGGCAAGCAAGCGAGGAGCGACCTCGCGTCTTCGAGCCAGTCGCGCCGTTTGGGAATGTCGAGCAGCTTTCCTTTTCCTTTATGGAAGCTGCGCCTGCAACATCGGAACGAGAGGCAGAGCCCAAGACATCGGAATCCGCAGCGATTCCTGAGTCTTCGCCTGCACCGAAGAGAGCCAAGCCCCAGAGCTGGCTCGACGCGATTGCCGACAGGCTGAAAGGCAAGCCCACCGACGGCAAGCCGCGTCAACGGTCTAGAAGCAGAGGATTCGATATCGTCTGAGCCTGGGGCGCAGTTTCCGCACCGAAGGCCAGCCATGCCGGCGAAACATCGAGGGCTTTCGCCAGCTTCTCGATCGTTGCCAGGCTGGGCATGTGGGGCTTGTTTTCGATGGCGCTTACCGCTGCCCCGCTTACGCCCGCCAGCTCGCCGAGCGCGCGCACGGAATAGGCGCGGTCACCACGGGTCTGCCGCAGACGAGCACCGACATGCTGACACCCATACGACTTCTTTGCAGGCGGGGCTGCATGGATGCCGAAGGCCAGCCAGCTCGCGGGCACTCCGAGTGCGCGGGCAAGCTGCTCCACAGTGTCGATCGTAGGCATCCGGCCCTCGTCCTCGATACGGCTGACGGCGTTGTTGCCAAGTCCCGCCAGCAGCGACAACCCCATCCGCGTGTGGCCCGCCTCCTTCCGAGCGTCTTTCAGCCGCTTCGGGAGCTGGGTGTGTAGGGGGTTCTTGCGACCGCGGACCATCTTGGCCCGGTATCACGTCCCCGCAACATGAGGCCAGTTGGCCAGGAAATCAGAATGAAAACAAACATATGTTTGACAAGCTAATCAGGTCGCGGTAGCAAGTCTCTGCCTGCGCTGTCACGCTCGCCAGATCAGCCCCAGCAAACCCTGGCGGCCTGCCTCGATTGCCCCCACGGCCCGCATCCTGCGGGCAGACACAGACCGGGACCGGCGGATGTGAGGGTCCGCCGACCCCGTAGCGCGTCGGAGTGTGTCAGCACCCGGGCGCACCGGAGCCACGGTGCCAGTAGTGCGTCCTTCGTCAGCCGCAAATCCCCGCCACCCCAGGCAAAAGCCCGTGCCCAGGCGACCGCGCCACCATGGGTTCAGGCCAGCACTCATCGCCGAGCCGTCGCCGACCATCCCTGGCTCGACGACGACCGAGCACGAGATGCTGTTCTGGGTCGGGGTCTTCTATCGTCTGCATCAGCGACGCAAACGCCTGATCCCTGTCCACATCAAGACGATCGACTGTCCGGTCGCGAGGGCCGACGGTTCGCCGGTCACCTACGGCGACAGTCGGCCCGTGCTGATGCGCTGCGTGCGCGAGATCGCGCTTCGCGAGGCGCGCGGGCACCTGGCCTGGGAGTTCATCGAGTACACCGTCGGTGTTCCCGGTGTGCGCTTCCGTTCGTGCGCATCACTCCTTGATGCGATGAGCAGCTTCAACGCTGCGCCCGAGCCTGTGCGACTGGCCTAGTCTCTTTTGGGCGGCAGCCGCTTCCGTTCCACGACGGGAATTATGTCGAAGGCAGGCCCCACTTCTTTCGGCGGCAAACGCTTCCTGCCGCCATCTCCCAGCATCTTTCCAAGCCCCAGCCCGGCAGCGAGGCCCGCCGCCGTCCCGGCCACGACCATCCCAACCCTCTCGACGATCCCTGGCTTCGCTGGCAGCCGTTTGCGCCCCTTCTTGGCCGCGGGCTGCTTGTCGTCCTTCTTGCTGGACCGCCGCTTGCGCGCCTCGTCAGCCGCCGGAAGCTGTTTGCGCTGTAGCTGCTCGATGCGATCCAGATAGCGACGCTCCTGCTCCTTGGCCGCACTCTGCAACGTCCTGACCGTCTGTTCCGCCGTCTCTGCCCGCAGCAGGATTTGCTCAAGCTGGCGCTGTAGCTCGCTCTGACTGGTGAGAAGGGGCTGCTTGCCCTGTCGGGCCTGCGGCATGAGCTGCGCGCGTGCCTTCTGCCCGTCTCGACGCTCCGCCGCGAGCTGCTTTCGGGCGGCACTAAGAAGGTGTTTACATATTATCTCTCCCGTCGAGGGCCCCGTAAGGCTGGGGC
>CALFYE010000445.1 GCA_937952145.1 uncultured Myxococcales bacterium | reverse complement strand
GGCGATCACGAAGTGCCACGGCTGGGAATTCACCGACGACGGACTATTGCGCAACACCGCCCGGAGTTGATCGATCAAGGCCGCGGGAATCTTTTTTTCGGGATCGAAGGCCTTGGAGGTGTGGCGAGTCTGGGCAATGCGGGAAATATTCATTTCAAGTTCTTTCAAATCAAGCCCGTCCTGACGAGTGCTGTATTGCGGTTGCGTTCATGCGAGTTCGTAGGAGATCTCTTCGCTGCTGACCATGTCGAAGATCCGGTTGGCGAAATCGTCGTCGTAGTCGGTGGTCCAGGTGCCGTCCTTGTCGGCCGACACCAGCGGCTCGGCGCTCATGTCCAGGAACTGGCCTTCGCCGATCCGGAGGATGTCGATCCCTTCGTCGGTCTTCTCCACCGCCCAGTCGTCGGGAACTTCCATCTCCAGCTTGATCGTGACTATCAACTTTTTCATTGTGGCTCTCCGCCGGTTGCAGACGGCCGAACTGTATCACCCCAGGCCCGCCGCCCGGCCCCGTCGCGCCCGCTACGGCGCTTGATTCAGGCCCGCGCCGGCACCGGAAAGCGCACCGTGATCTCGCGCAGGTTGTGCTCTTTGCAGCTCTTAAGAACGAGGTAGCGGTTCTGGCACTGCCGCCGCGAGCCGCGCACTTCGATCTTCTTGCGTCCCGACAAATAGGCGCCAGTCAGCGAGCCGGTGGACGACATGATGTCGGTGGGCGATCCCGAGGCGACGATGCGACCGCCAAGCACACCGGCCCGCGGTCCCATGTCGATGACGTGATCCGCCGCGCGGATGGTGTCCTCATCATGCTCGACGACGATGACGGTGTTGCCGATGTCGCGCAGACGGAACAGCGTCTCTAGCAGGCGCTGGTTGTCGCGCTGATGCAGACCGATCGAAGGCTCATCGAGGACATACAACACACCGGTCAGCGAGCTGCCAATCTGGCTGGCCAGCCGGATGCGCTGCGCTTCGCCGCCCGACAAGGTGGCCGCCGTGCGATCCAGCGTCAGGTAGTCGAGGCCGACGTTGACCAAGAAGCCCAGCCGATCGCGCACCTCTTTGAGTACGCGATCGGCGATCTCCATCTGCCGCGGGCTGAGCTTGAGCCCGTCGAAGAAGCGCTTGGCGTCGCGGATCGGCTTAGCGGTCAGCTCGTTGATCGGCAGCGAGCCGACCTTGACGAAGCGCGCCTCTTTGCGCAGTCGCGTGCCCTGGCATTCCTCGCAGGGCGACTTGTTCATGTAGGGCGAGAACTCTTCGTACGCTGCCTCAAAGCTGTCTGAGCCCTGGGCTGCGGTGCCCTCTTCGCGTCGCCTGCGCTCGTATTCCGACAGACGGCGTTCTAGGTTCTGGATGACGCCTTCGAACTCTTTTTTGTAGGTGTGGCGGCGGCCGTTCTTTTCGAACCAGAACTCGATCTCGTCACCCTTCGAGCCGTAAAGGATGATGTCGCGATGGGCCGGCGGGAGCTCGAACCACGGCGTCGTCATGTCGATGGTGTAGTGCCCGGCGATGGCTTCGAGGATCTGCTGAAAGAAGGGACCGTTGCGCTTCTCCCACGGCTCGATCGCGCCCTCGCGCAGCGACAGATCCTGCGTCGGGACGATGAGCTCGGGATCGAAGAACATCTTGGCGCCGATGCCATCGCAGGCCGGACAAGCGCCCGAGGGGTTATTGAACGAAAACAGGCGCGGCGAGATCTCGGGATAGCTGATGCCGCAAGCGACGCAGGCGAAGCGCTCTGAGAACGTGATGTCGCCGTTTTCATCAGTGATGCCGGCGCCATCGGCCAGGATGGCTTCGTCGTCGCCGCCCAGCAGTACCGGCGAGATCTTGACGATGCCTTCGGCAAGCTGCAGACCGAGCTCGATCGACTCGGTGAGGCGCTGGCGGACATCGGGCTTGACCACCAAGCGATCGATGTAGACCTCGATGGTGTGCGACTTGTTCTTGTCGATCTTGATGGTGTCTTCCGACAGATCGAACAGCTCGCCATCGACATTGACGCGGCGCAGACCCTGGCGGCGCAGGGCATCGAGCTCTTTTTTGAACTCGCCCTTGCGATCGCGGACCACCGGCGCCAGCACCGAAAACCGCGTCCCATCGGGCAGCCTGAGCACGCGATCAACCATCTGCTGCACGGTCTGCGAGCTAATCGGTCGGCCGCAGCTATGGCAGTGCACGGTGCCGATGCGGGCGTAAAGCAGGCGCAGATAGTCGTAGATCTCGGTGACCGTGCCGACCGTCGAGCGAGGGTTCTTGCTCGTCGATTTCTGCTCGATCGAGATGGCCGGCGACAGCCCCTCGATGGAGTCGAGATCGGGCTTGCCCATCTGCTCCAGAAACTGTCGTGCGTACGTCGAGAGCGACTCGACATAGCGTCGCTGTCCTTCGGCATAGATGGTGTCGAAGGCCAGCGATGACTTGCCCGAGCCAGAGAGCCCCGTGATGACGACGAGCTTGTTCCGAGGCAGCTCGACGTCGATGTTCTTGAGGTTATGCTCGCGCGCGCCTTTGATGATGATCTTGTCCATGGTTCCTGCTTGCTGTGGCTGGAGCCTCTCCGGAGGTGCGGATGCTATGGGCACACAGTAGGCGCTGGCATAGCATGGACGTTTAGCGACTACAATGGGGAACCGTGTGGTTGTGGCGGGGGAAGTGTGGTCGAGTTCGCTAGCTCAGCAGCGTCTTCTGGCGCTGGGGGCGACGGAAGCGATTCAGACAGAGACTGGGCTTGCGGGTGAGGACGGGGACGGCTGAGACGGACGGCGGGGATAGGGCGGGGCGGGCTGCCCTCGATCGGGCGCTAGCCGATGTGGACGAAGCGGTTGATGAGCCAGTTCAGGCCGCCGGTGACCAGCGAGCCGATGAGGGCCGCGACAAAGCCGTCGATGCGCACGCCCGACACAAAGTGGTCCGCCGCCAGGAACAAGCCGGCTCGAATGACGAGCAAGAACAAGCCCAGCGACAGGACGACCAGCGGCAGGCTGAGCAGAGCCAGGAGCTTAAAGAGCAGCGCGTCGAGCAGAGCAAAGACGATGGCGAACTTCACCGCGCTGCCGTAGTCCCGCACGGTGATGCCGGGAACGATCTTGGCGGCGAGCATGAAAGACAGAGCGTAGAGCAGGAAGCGGACGACGAGCGCGATCATGGGAACCTCTCCGATAGAAAAGCGGGGTTTGGGTTCGGGGTTGGGAAGATCTCCGCAGCACTCCATGGGCAGCAGAACGGCGGCGAGTGACCGGGGAGACTGGCCGCGGCGGGGGCGTTCCGGCCCGCGGTTTTGCACGCGGCTTTGATTATGCGTCAGGCTGCACAGACAACAATGCCTCTCGGAAGAACCGCATGGTTGCGCTATGCTAGACCATCTTTCCGAGGCGAATGTGAGCCAGCGTGATGATGAACACCGCTCCGGGTCGCTTCCGACACCGGGCAGTCCCCCCCCTGGCAACGCGAGCAAAGGTCTGGTGAATTCGCCAGACGGCGCGACGCTGGTAACCAATGCCGTACCGCCTCCGGCTGCTGAACCTGCCGGGACGCGCGAACGCGAGACAGCAGTCCTTCCGAGCGTGGCCCCCGGCGCCATGCTGCGACAAATGCCCACCTTGCGCGAGCACATGTCGGCCAAGAAGGTCCTGCAAGAGCTCAATGCGGCGGCCCGCGATGCCGCGCAAGCCGACGCCTCGAGCATCGACACGGTCGTTGCCGGAGCAGGCCACCCAGCCGAGAGCACGGAACCTGGCTTGCGCAACAAGGGTGTCCCCAAGCTGGGAGCTGCTTCGTCGGACGCAGGGGAGCGAGCGAATCGTGCAGCGGCCGCTGCGCGCGATGAAGGCCTGGCTGATCCGACGATGGTCGATGCGACCAGCCTGGATGCGATCGCCGGCAGTGCCGGACCGCTGTCGACGGGCCAGCTGGCGGTGATGGAGAGCGTGGCGTCTGGTGAGCAGACGGCGATTCGGTCAGCCAAGGAGATGCCGACGGCCACCCTGGTTATCGAGGCGGCTGAGCCATCCGCGCAGGTCGAAGCGCCTTCGCGGCGTAGCCTGGGGAATGATGCGACGCAGTTTGTGCCAGTTCCCGAGGGGGGAGAGGGTGACAGCGGCCCCAACGAGGCCAAGAGTCGTCCAGCGCAGGGCGCGGCCCCGAGTGCCCCACCTGCCCCACCCGGTGGTGCCAAGACACAGCCGCTTGCGACGATCCGTCCGTCACGCCCAGCGGGCCAGGACGCCACGCTGGTGCACGAGCATAAGCCGCCGACCCGTCCTGACTCGACGCTGGTGATGCGCGACGAGCCTTCTTTGGGGGTGCAGCGCACGCAGCTGATGGAGATTCCCGCCGACGAGACGGCTGTGAAGCCGCTGTTCGCGCAGGGCCAGGATCGCAAGAAGAGCAGTGCCGATTCACCCCGCAACCTCGAACCGCCCACGCTGCCTGGCAACATGGGTCGGGGCCGAGCTCGTCTGTGGGCCGGGTTGTGCCTGGGCCTGCTGATCGGCGGCAGTGGCTGGGCGGCTGGAAGCTGGCTGCTAGAACGTCAGCGCGTTGCTGAGCTGGCGACGCAGTCCCGAGCCGCGATCGCCGACGCCCAGCGCCATGGCCGGATCGCCGATTACGTCGCGGCAGAAGCCATGCTAAGTCGCCTCCTCGTCAAGCGTACGACGGATGGGGCAGCGCTGTCGGCGCGCGCCCTGGTGCTTAGCGAGGCGCAGTACGAACTAGGTGGGGTTGCCAAGTTCGAAGGCGGCACCGAGAGTTCCACCGAGGCGAGCCCCGAAGCCAAGACCGCCGCCTCGCCGGGCAGTCCACCGGCGGCCGAAAAGACGGGGACGGCGGAGGGCAGCAAGGGCAGCAGCGAGCCCAGCCCCAGTGCCTGGGCCAGCGCTGCGCAAGCTGCGGCTCGACAAGCGGAAGGCGAGACGACGGCAGTGGCCTATTCGGCCCAGGTCTTGGCGGCGTTATCAGCGGGTGATCTCAAGGCGGCGGAGCGTGCGCTTGAGCGTCTGCAGGCCCTGGCGCCATCGGCCGATCAGGACAGCGAGCTGGTATCGCTACCACCGGGCTGGCGGGCCTACCTCGCAAGCCAGACCGCGCTCCTCGCCGGCCGTGACGAGGAAGCTCAGACCTTGCTCAGCGATGCCATCAGCAAGAGCCAACTGCCGCTGTGGCGTCGGCACCTTGCTGAGCTGCTGTTTCAGCGCAGTCGATATGACGATGGCTTGGCGCAGCTCGCGATGGCCGAAAAAGATCAGCCGGATCTCTGCGGCGTGCAGATCGATCTCACCTGGGCCAAAGCTCGACGGGCGGGAACGGCAGCGCAGCGACAGGGGCTGGCGGCACTGACCGAATTCTCGGCGCCACCGCGCAGCGGGGCTGACCCTTGCGGTCGCGGCGAACGAGCCCGAGCGGCGCTGCTCTCAGCGGAGCTGACCTTGGATAGCGATCCGGCTGCGCGCGGTGATGCGCGAGCCGCCCTGGCGCGGGCGCGGGCCCTGACGGCACCGGAAGATGTGCTGGCCGGTGATCGTCTGGCGTCGGCCTGGCTTCGGACCGGCGATCCTCGCTTGGCCGAAGCGCAGAGTCGCAGCGGACTTTCGCACCTGGCTACCCGTCGCCGCACGCGCCTATTGCTTGCCGAGTCGCTGCTGCGGCTGAACCAGGGAGCCGAGGCGCTGAACACGCTGGAGCCGTTGCTCGCGGGCTCGGCTGGTATCGAAGACAGCGAAGCGGCGCTACTCAAGGCGCGCGTTCTGCTGTCGCTCAATGACACGCTGGAAGCGCAAAAACTGGCGCGCAAGCTGGTGGCCAGCACAGGTGTGGCGCCGCAGGTGCGAGCAGGGGCGCAGCGGGTGCTGGGTCGCGTCTCGCTGATCTTGGGCGAGCCCGCGACCGCGCGTCGTACGCTGGAGCCGCTGGTCCGGCAGCTGGCCGGTGCGACGGCGACCGATTCACAGCTGCGCGATGAGCAGCTAGATACCCAGATCCTCTGGGCGGAAGTGCTGCTGGCGGTGCGTCCAGCCGAGCAGAACGAGGCGCGGGCCATCTTGGAAGCGGTGGTCACACGGGCCCCCGAGCGGATCGAAGCCCGCCTGCTCTTGGGGCGGCTGCTGCGCGAGATCCAGGAGTGGGGACAGGCCGAGCAGCAGCTCAGTGCTGCCCTGCGCACCGACGAGCGACACACAGGAGCCCGCCGCGAGCTGGCCGGCCTGCTGATGCAGCGCGGCGACTACGGCAAGGCGCATGCGCTGTATCGCGAGCTGGTCAAAGAAGAACAGGATGCCGATCTGTTGATCTCCTCGGCCCGCGCCGAGCGGCTAGATGGAGCGCCTGAGCCGTCGCTGGCTACGCTGGGCACGGTCAAGCGAGGACGGGGTGAAGTCACCGGCAAGTACGATGAGGTCCTGCTAGTTGAGAAGGCGCGCACCCTGCTGGCCCTCGATCGCTGCAGCGAAGCACAGAACCTGCTGCGGCCGCTGCTCCCGGACCTCTCGCAGCTCAAGCGACCGGCGCTGCCGGCGCTGCTGATTCGGGCGCAGCTGTGCTCGGCACTGCCGGGTGAGCGGGCTGCTGCGGCAGCGCAGGGACGCGGCCTGCTGATGCGTCTGCCGCCTGCCTGGCGGGCCGATGTCGATGTCCGCCTGGCCGAGTGCGAACTGCTGGCAGCGACGGGAAATTTCCTGGCCGCGCGCCTGGGACTGACCGCCTTGGTGGCGACACTGCAGACCATCCCGCCGACCAGCGTGGGGGAAGAAGCAGCGCTGCGACAGTACTGCCAGAAGATGCTGGAGCGCTTGCCGGGTGGGCCGGCCCTTGCCCCCGCCGCGCCCACTGCCCCGACGCCACCGCGCTAGCGCGAGCGTGCCACCTGGAGCTCGCGGGTATCTGAGCGACCGTGGTCATCGACCGCGCGGATGATGTACTTGCCGGGGCTGGTCGGCAGCTTCCACAGGTACGGCTGGCCGGTCTTCGAGCGGCCGATGAGTGACCCGCCGACGAACCAGAACACCTCGCTGGCGTCGGCATCGGTGATGGCCGAGAGCGCGATACTGTCTCGGCGATCACCATCGTTGTCTACCTTGCCGCTGCCATCGGTCAGGGTATAGACGACGCCCCGCAGTGGCGAGGTGATGTTGGGCGGCTGTCCCTGACTGGACTGCGCCGTCAGATCGCAGCCGGGGCCGATCGCAGGCGGCGGCGTGCGGCGGGGCAGACCGGCTTGCTGAAAGAGGCGCAGCAGATCGGAGGGCCAGAACTCGTACACCTCGACCCGGCCACGGCCCGCCTTTCCCGTCGAGCCACTGCACATCTGCTTGCCGGTCAGCTCATCGATCAGCACCGGTCGGTGAATCTGACAGACCTCGATCGGCGAGCGGCCGGGGATGAACCAAGTGTTCTTCTTTTGCGGACAGAACTTCGATGGAATCTGGCCTGACACAGCGCAGACCGGCACCCGCGCGATGTTGGCGGGCAGCGGTCGCGGTGGCTCGCTGAGATCGCGCAGGCGGGCGAAGAGCGCATCGCCGATGGCGAAGAACAGCGGCGCTGCCGCGCTTACACCGACGAAGGCCGGGTTACCTTCGCTGTTGAAGTTGCCGATCCACACGACCAGCACATACGGACCCAGCGTCCCAGCGGTCCAGGCGTCGCGGAAGCCATAGGACGTGCCGGTCTTCCACGCCGCGCGATAGGGCTCGATGGTAAAGCGCAGGCTGTTGGTCTCGGCGTCACCCGGGCGCGGATTGTCCTTGAGCATCTCGATGGTCATGAAGCTCGACTCTTCCGAGAGCAGGCGCACTCCGCTTCCCATCGGGTCGCTGTGACGAAAGCGCAGCGGTCGTAGCACGCCGCGGTTTGCCAGCATGGCGTAGAGCGCCGCCAGCTCTTCCATCGTTACCTCGCCGCCCCCGAGCACCAGCGACAGGCCATAGTGCTCTTCGGACTTGAGGCGCGACACGCCAGCGCTCTTGAGGAAGGCGTAGAAGCTGGGATTGGTGAGCTTCGCAGCGACGGTAAGGGCTGGCACATTGCGCGAGCGCACCAGCGCTTCCTTCGCCGACACCGGACCGGCGAAGCGACCGTCAAAGTTCTCTGGGCTGTAAGCGCCGAACGCCAGCTGAGCATCCTTGAGCATGGTCAGCGGATGGATCGCTCCCTGATCGATGCCCAGGGCATAGATGAACGGCTTTAGCGTCGAGCCGGGTGAGCGACGAGCGGCAAAACCGTTGACCTGCCCTTCGATCGCGGCGTTGAAAAAATCGGCACTGCCTACCGCGGCGCGCACGCTCATGTCGCGACTGTCGACCAGCATGGCGACGGCGTTGGTGATGCCGATGCGACGGTTGCGCGCGACATAGCCTTTGATCTGTTTTTCGACCAGCGCCTGCAGCGGCAGATCGAGGGTGGTCACCAGTTCGTTCCTACTCGACGCGCTTGCCTTGCGACCCGCGACGATCGATCCGGCCTCACCCCGCGCCTGAGCCAGCAGCGCATCGACGAGGTGCGGGGCGCGGAAGGGCAGGTCGTGCGTGTCGCGCAGCGTGATCGGCAGCTTCATCAGTGCCTCATCACGCCGCTCGCTGGGATGCGCGGCCAGCCACTTTTCGTACAGTCCACCGCGGGCGCGCAGCAGGGCCTGGTTGGCCAGGGCGGGACTGTCGGCCACCGCGTCTGCATCGGTGCCCCGAACCAGCGCGCCACGTCGCAGCGGGCTCTGCGGAATCACCGCCAGGGTCAGCGCCTCGGGCAGACCTAGCTTGCTGCAGGGCTTGCCAAAGTAGATCTGACTGGCAGCGGCCACGCCCTCGATGTTTTGGCCAAACGGCACGAGGTTGAGGTAGGCCTCAAGGAGCTCTGCTTTGGGATAGCGCAGCTCCAGATAGATCGCGTGCAGCACCTGCGACGCCTTGCCGCGCAGGCTGCGCGACTTGATGCGGTAGTGCAGGCGCGCTAGCTGCATCGGGATGGTCGATCCGCCCACCCGACGCTCGCGCGAGACGTAGGTGACGTAGATGGCGCGCAGGAAGGCCAGCGGATTGACCGCGAAGTGGCGATAGAAGTGTCGGTCTTCGTGCAGCAACATCGCCGCGACGAGGTTTTGCGAGATGCCGGGCAGCGGCGTCCACAGCCGATACTTGTCGTCTTCCGACAGCGTCAGGCGCAGCAGGCGGTGGTCGCGATCGTAGACCGCGGTCGAGGACGAATACGCGGCCGAGAGGGGCTTCCGCGGCAGCAGCCGCAGCACCAGGCCAGAGAGTGCGAGGAGGAGAGGGGGGACGAGGAAGAAGACCGCCGCGAGGAGAAACCAACGTCGACGACGAGGCCAGGCGGCGCGGAGCATCGGGCCAGCGCGCTCTATTTTATTAGCGCGCCTGATAAACGCTTAGCATGCCGACGTAGGCATAGCCGCCGAAGAACAAGAGCAGGAAGGGCAGCGACAGGTAGTGGCCGTTGAAGGTCGCCAGCACCAGCGCGATGGCGAAATACAGCGCGGTCATCACCTCAATCGCCGGCACGATGGTCTTGGCGGCGCGGTACTTCTTGCCGGTCCACTTCTCGAGACGAGCTTTGACGCCGTGCTTCGGCGTGCGCACAAACTCACCCGACTCGCGGCTGAACAGCGCTTCCAGCACCGCCCGCGACTGATTGATGCACAGGCCGATACCGAGCGACATCATGAGCGGCAGGCTCTTGATCACGCGCCACCAGCTACGCGGGGCGATCTCGCGCTGGCTGGTGATGTAGAACGCGCAGACGGACAGCGTCGTGCCGAAGAACAGCGGCAGGTCGATCAGGAGCACTTCGCGCAGACCGTGCTGCGTGCGGACAAGCAGGTTGGGGAGCAGCAGCAGCGACAGCAGGAACAGCAGCGGATAGGCGAAGTTGTTGGTGAGGTGGAAGAAGGCCTCCAGCTTCACGCCAAACGGCACGTTCGAGCGCAGGATGGTCGGCAGCAGCTTCTTGGCCACCTGGATCGAGCCTTTGGCCCAGCGGAACTGCTGGCTCTTAAACGAGTTCATCTCGACGGGCAGCTCGGCGGGCGAGACGACATCGGGCAGGTAAACGAACTGCCAGCCGCGTAGCTGCGCGCGATACGAAAGATCCATGTCCTCGGTCAGCGTGTCGTGCTGCCAGCCGCCCGCGTCCTGGATGGCTGAGCGACGCCAGATGCCAGCGGTGCCGTTGAAGTTAAAGAAGCGACCCGAGCGGTGCCGCGCGGTGTGCTCGATCACGAAGTGACCGTCGAGCAGCAGGGCCTGCAGCTCGGTCAGGCGCGAGTAGTCGCGGTTGAGATGCTCCCAGCGCACCTGCACCATGCCGACCTTGGGATCGGAGAAGAAGTGAATCGTGCGCTCCAGCACATCGGGCTCGGGCAGGAAGTCGGCGTCGAAGACCAGGACGTACTCGCCCTTGGCAGTCTTGAGGCCGTTTTCCAGCGCGCCGGCCTTAAAGCCGGTGCGATCGGTGCGGTGGATGTAGACGATGTCGAGGCCGGTGCCGCACAGCTCTTCGACCTTCTTCCGGCAGATCTCCTGCGTCTCGTCGGTGCTGTCGTCGAGCACCTGCACCTCGAAGCGATCGCGGGGGTAGCGGATGCGGGCCACCGCGTCGAGCAGGCGCGGGGCGACGTACATCTCGTTGAACAGCGGAAGCTGCACCGTCACCTTGGGCAGCTCAGGCAGGCGCCCCAGCGGCTCGGGCCGACGATCGCGATAGCGGAAGTACAGGTACACCAGCGTCGAGCGGTGAAAACCGTAGACGGCCAGCGCGATGAACACCAGCAGGTAGGCACCGATCAGCAGCTTGTCGTACGAGGCCAGCGTGCTGACGACATAGGTGTGGCCAAACGACTGGATCGACTGCCAGAAGGACTGGACGCTCGACAGCAAGGTCGAGTGCCCGTGGGACGAAGTGGCGTGCCAAGAGGCGAGTACGTTCGACATGGTGATTTGGTTGTTCCTGTGGACCCCTCACTAAGTGCCCGGAGCGGCGGTCCAAGTTGTCACCAAAATGTAATTTTTAGTAATTTCGTGTCTCTCAGCGCTCCGTCGGAAACACGAGAGATTTCGCGGGCTTGCGGCGAAATGTCAGCGTCGGAAAAGATGGAGGGGCGTGCCGCTTGACCGGGAGGCGGGGGTCTAGTGCGTGACGAGGCGGGCTTTGGCGCCTGGCAGCAGGAACTGCGCTCGGCCGCTCTTGTTGGTGAAGGCTTCGGCGCGCAGCTTGCCCGTGCGGGAGCAGGGCGCTTGCCCATCGCAGGAGATGCCTGCGCGGACTTCGACATCGGGCAGCTCGAAGATTCGCAGCTTGGCATCGCTGACCGGGGCGCTAGCCGGCGAGGTAAGATCGAGCGAGCCGAGGGTTACCGGGGGGAGCGCGATGTCGCCAAGATCGCGGCCACTGGCGGTGATGCGTAGGTTGTCCAGCGAGGAACGAGCCTGTAGACCCGAGGGATGGACGAACTCCAGATCGACATCGCCCGCATCGAGGTACAGCGAGAAGGAGCCGGAGATGTCGGTCACCGCCTGTGGCACGTCGGCAGAGATGACCTGACCGGCAACCGGACCGGCGGCGAGCTCCGGGGTGTCGATGCGCGAGACCAGGACCTGCACCCCTGGCACCGCCAGGCCCGTCGAATCGACGATCCGACCCCGGATCTCGGCACGGTTGGGCAGCGCCACCGAGCCCAGCAGACCCTCATTCGGTCCGACCTGAATCTCTTGCCGGTAGACGCTGGCGTACGGGGTCTGCGGCGGGCTGACGATGGTGACCTGATACAGCAGGTTGCTGCCGCCGATCGGGGCTGGCACCAGCGTCAATCGCACCAATCCCTGCGCATCGCTATCGCCGGTGGCCGTGTAGTACGCCTTGACGCCAAGCTTCATCGTCGAGGCGTCTTCGAGCAGCACCTGGGCCCGCACGCGCGCGCCCGCTACGGCGTAGCCCGTCGCCTGGCCCCCGCGGATGGGGAGCTGATAGATGACCGGTTTGCGGTACGAAGGGATCGCGAAGTCGACGCGGCTCTGGCTGTTGGGCAGGGGCAGCCCCAGGCTGGCCTCCAAGACTGGCAGCGTGGGGTCTTGCGTGCCGGGCCGGACGACGATCTTGACCGCCGGAGTTCCGCTGCGAGCGAGGGCCGGATCGATCAGCAGGCGGTAGCTGCCCGCCGTTGTGCCGGTGCCGCTCTGCGAGAGCGCCGTCGAGGAAATCAGCCGCCCCTGATCATCGAAGGCCTGGATGCTCAGGGTGCCGACGCCTTCGCCGAGCGCGTTGGTGATGCGGCCGGTGACGACGGCGATGTCGTTCGGGCTGCGCAGCCGCAGAGGAAGCTCGCGATCGGCGGTGACCAGCTCGCTGCGCCACAGCGGCGGGGACAGACTGGCCAGGTAGGGGTCATCAAAGCCGACCCAGAACTGGTAGGGCTGCAGCGTCGGAGCCGCGGCCAGGGGCAGCCGTACCGAGAAGGCACCGCGCGGGATCTCGGAGGTCACGGTGCTGGTGTTGTAGTCGTTCTGACCAGCGATGCTCGACGCCAGGCGTGCCGTGATGTGCGCACCGGCCAGGGGCTGACCGCTGGCATCGGTGACGGTGCCGCTAACCAGCGCGGTATCGCGCAGCCGGAGGTTTGCGATCCCGTCGCGGCCGAACACCAGATGGGCTTCGTCCTGGGCCAGAAGCAGGTTTTTGCCATCACCCGCGCTGACGCTGTTCTGAGCCGGCAGGATCTGCACTGCCCAAGGCAAAAGGTTGCTGGGCGGGGGACAGGTCCGCTCGCCGGCGCAGGCCAGAAGCGACGTCGTCTCTCCCCCACAGGCCGGAAGCGAAAACAGCAGCCAGCCTGCGACACCCGTCGAGGCAGCTAGGCTCCCAGCTCGATAAAGAAGCTTGCTACGCATAAGTCGAACCGCTAGGGCAAGTCGTTAAGGGCAGATAACTGTCCAGTAATGGCTGCGGTCTACCTCGCCAATCCCTTCCGGGCTAAAGGGCTTGAGATCGTCGCGGAAGCCGCCGGTTGCCAGGACCGGAATAAGATATCCCATCTTACCTGCGAAACCCAAGGTGCAGGGCGGGAAGGGCTGACGAAAATCGATGGTGTAGCGCTGCCCCTCGCTCCCCAGTGCCGTCGCTGTTCCTGAGTAGAGGAAGCGCGCGGTGTTCATGTCTTCGATGTTGAGGTTGCAGCAGTCGCCGCGCAGCTGCGCATAAAGTCGGGCCGCCACCGCCGGTGTGCTGCTGATGACATCGATCTGAAAGTTGTAGCCATCCAGCGTCTCGGCGGGATGAATGGTACCAAACGGGGGCGAGGCACCTTTGACTATCAGCAGCGTGCCGCCGTCGCTGGGGCTGTCCTCAGACAGGCTGTGCGGGATCAGGCAGCCGGTGCTCTGACTGCCCAGCAGCACCAGCGCGAAGCCAAGCGCCGGAGCGATCCGACGGCGGCTGCGCCAAAACAGCAGGCCAAGCAGCAGCGAGCCGGTCGCCAAAAAGACCCAGGCCACCCACTGCCAGCGCGGCTTGCTGCGACGGATGACGGGTTCGTTGGCGCTGCCTTTGGTGGCCGCCGGGCTGCTGGCCATTGCCGAGATCAGGTCGGCCATGCCGTCGCCCCCCGCCCGTCGCGCTTGCTGGCTGTCGAGGGTGTGGACGCGCTCCCACAGTCGGCTGGCATCCGGCATCGTTGGGTCCAGGATCAGGGCGACGCGCAGAAGTCCCAGGCCGCGGCCTAAAAGAGCGGTGTCGGACCCGCGCGCTGCCTCGACTTGCTTGAGCAGGGCTTCGCCATGGCGGGCAAAGGCCGGCGCCATCTCGGCCCGGCGCTCGTGATCCGGCTCGTTGGCCAAGATCCAGCCGAACTCATCGACGGCCCGGGCCAGCTCGCCGCGGGTCAACGCGCCCTGTGCCGACTCAAATATCTGGTCAAAGTTGGCTTGCCGCCGTCGGTCGTAGTGGGCAAACAGGCCCTCGCTCTGGGCACGTGGCGACAGCTTGCCATCAGGGGGCCGACCCAGCACCGCCTGATAGGTCTTGCCCAGCACCAGCA
The DNA here is from genome assembly GCA_937952145.1 of uncultured Myxococcales bacterium. GTDB lineage: Bacteria > Myxococcota_A > Polyangia > Palsa-1104 > JAEUJZ01 > JAEUJZ01. Next base: position 15,694 of record CALFYE010000445.1, on the reverse strand, counting down.
CCGCCATATCGCGATAGTTTAGATAGTCTTCTTTCTCTTCGCTCTCCTCGCGGCCACCAGGGAGCTTGCGCTTGCGCTTGGGGGCTGGCGGGGGTGGCGGGCCATCGACGTAGCGCAGCCAGGCCCAGCGCGCCTCGCGACGCACGCGATGCGAGGGCGCCCCCACCTGATCGAGCACAGCTTCGATGGCATCGATAGCCAGCACTTCGCCATAGGTGTGCAGGATCTCGGCGCGGAGGCGGTCGTCGGCCGCAGCCGCCAGAGCCTTGCGCGGCAGCATCCGATCCATGCGGTCGAGCTGATAGGCGGCGTACCTGCGCATGCGAAAGCCGTAGTGCGCACGATCGTTGTAGATGCGGACAAGCGTCGGGACAGCCGCGCCTCCGATGTTGCGCAGCGTGCGTCCGCACTCATCACGGACCAGGCCTTCTCCGACAAAAGCCAGCGCGAAGATCGCCAGCACCGCCTCGCGGCGTCCTTCGCCGTGATCGTCGGCGGCCAGGCGTCCCAGGGTCCGCAGTACGGCCACGCGCAGAAGCAGCTCAGCCCGTGCCGCTCGTAGCTCGGACTCGGGGATCTCGGCGATATAGCCGTCGGCGTTTTCGCCCGTGAGCTCCAGGGTGAGGAGGGCGCCCAGCCAGTCGGCGGCCTCGGGATCGTGCGGCTTGGGGCGCTTGTTGCGCGGGGTGCCAGGGGGAATCGGTGGCTCGGGGCGGATCAGCCACATCGGTGGATCTTTGCCCGGGCCCTTGGGGTATTCGGGGTTGGGATACTGCGCCCAGATCGCGTGCACCAGGCGTCGCAAGAGCGGCAGCCGACTGTGCAGCGCTCGGCCCGTGAATTCGCCGTAGACCGGCAGGCTTTCGGCGGGAGCGTCGCTGACCCGCTGGATCAGCGCACGACGCTGGGCCAGGCCAGCCGTGGCCAAGCTGTGCTCGACCCGCTCAAGCTCGGCGGCGGAGGTGAGCGGCGCGGCGCGGGGTGGCGCTTCGGCCAAAGCTGGGCTCGTCGTGCCCCAGGTGCAGAGCAGCAGGCCCAGCCACAGAGCGCTGAACGCGGCGGTTAGCACGCCTTGCGGCAGGGATGGAGGGCGAGAGAGATTCGGCAAGACAGGCATCACAAGAGAGCGCCCCGCCTCGTCTTCGAATCAGGCAGGACGGGGAGGGGGACGCGGGCTAAGTTTTCGGGGGTTGTCGAGCGTGAGGCGATGGCGCGTCGGACCGCCGGGGGCGGCCGCGGCCTTGCTTACGCAGGCGTCGGGGCGACGGGTGGGATCAGGATGATGACATCGCGCGAGTCGAGGTTGGCGCAGCCGCCAGCGCGCACGCGAATCGTGGCGTGGAACACCTGCGGACGTGTGGTCTCGCGCACGATCTCGTTTTTGGCCTCGACCATGAAGCGCACCAGGCTGCCCGGTGTGACCTTCTTGAAGCCCTGGTCGGTGATGATCGGCGGCGGGATGAACGGCGGCGGCGGCGGCGGCAGCGCGTCCAGGGGGATGATGCTGGAGATGAAGTCGGCGGTCGTCTTGCCGGCCGGCAGCATCTCGCCTTTTTCGCCCATCATCTGGCCCTGCACGTCGGTGATCACGTCGAAGCTGGCGAAGCGGGCAAGCTGCGAGATGCCCGTCGTGACCTGATCGCCAACGCCGGTACCATCCGACGAGACCTTGAACACCAGCGGGCACAGGCCGTTTTCATCCGGCTGCTCGCCCGCTCCGCGCTGACCGGTGCAGCACTGCCCCGCGTTGCAGCCCGACGGTCGCATGCCGACGTCCCAGGCCTCAGGCGGCACGACGGCGCCGGTGGCCTTGGCGAACATCGTCAGATCCTTGGTCGCAATGCAGCCTTCTTCGCTGCCGGTGATCGCCGAGACACCGACCGACTTGGCGCAGATCTTGTTCAGCGCCTCTTCGGTCTGCTTGCGGCTGTGAGCCAGCGATGACACGTCCGAGCCCCACTGCACGTTCTGGCCGAAGCAGGTGAGCGGAGTGGCATCGCCCTTGCTGTGGAACGACGCGTCGCTGATCGTCACCACGACCGGCAGTGCGCCATCGCGGAATTCGACGCCGCCGATACCCTTGTGGTTGGCCGGGATGTTGGCGCCTGCACCCATCAAGGCATCGCCGGTGGCGATCGCATACAGGCCTTCCATCTGCCCTTCCGGCGTATCGGCCCCGCAGCCGCGCGGCGACGAGCCTCGCAGGAGCTGCTGCACGCCGTTCTGCGCCTTCATGACGTCATCGGTCATCGACTGCAGCAGGATGAACGGCTGATCGTCGGGACCGCCGTAGCAGTTCGAGCTGCCGTACGAGCCGGTCGGCCAGTCATCCATCGCCCCGACGCCAAACCAGGCATCCTTCGCCGCGGCGGCCTTGACGCCGGGGATGATCGTCGTCTGCAGGCTGCGCGACAGCTGGTTGATCTCGCCCCCCATGGAACCCGTGGTATCGACGGCGAAGAAGACGTCGAGCGACTGCACTTCGGTGGTGAAGGTCAGCGGCTTCTTCTGCGGCTCGATCATGTACGGCAGGTTGAAGAAGAAGTCCTGCGAGTTGCCGGTCGTACGCAGCCAGACCACGGTCAAGTTGGCGACGCTAGCGAGCTCGCGCTCGGGCGTCTTGAACTTGGCGAAGATGCGCGTGAAATCGACCTTGTTCGCCGACAGCACCGAGCTCTTGAACGTCGCGCCCGAGAACTTGCCGACCGCGCCGTTATCAAGCGACCACTTCACCTTGCGCGTGAAGTCGGCGCTCGATCCGTCCGAGAACAAGCCGCGCACCGTGAACATCTTGCTGGCCTCGGTGTTGAGGTCGACGAGCAAGATGTCGTTGTTGGGCTTGATGGTCAAAGAGACGAGCTGCGCCTCGGTGTTGTCGGTCCCTTCTTCCGACTCCAGCTCGTCATCGTTACGACCGTAGCCGCAGGTGGTGAGCAGCGACAGACCTCCGAGGGCCATCGAGGTCGTAAAGAGGAACCTTAGGCCAGGTCCGGATCGACGCGAGAGCAACATGACAGCCTCCTCCTACAGCGCGAAAACCGTCGGTCGTCAGCAGGTGACTTGCGGCGGCAGCGGGAAAGCGAGTTGGGAGTACAGCGGGGACAGACGAGTGGGGGGAACCTAGTACGAGTGCGGCGGCGAGATCAACAAACAGATCGCTCGGATCGCCAGATGCGGTCGCGCTGCCCCAAAGCCCGCGTCCTCCGCCGGCCGGGGACTCAAAGCGGGCGGGGAGTGAACCCCAAGGGGCAGGCCGGAAGCTATCGAGGCCCCGCCGGGCCCACTGGAGCGGCTGGCCCTGGCTCGTTGGCATCCGGGGCATCCGGTGCATCCGGCTCATCGGGCTTGGGCCCACTGGAGGCGCCAGCTAGGCGCGACTCGTATTCGGCAATTGGTGACAGCAGGCGCGACACCATGCTCTCGCTCTCTGGGTCGTCGGCCTCGACATGGGCCACCGCCTTGATGATGTAGCGGCGCAGCGCGGCCTGAAGCTCGCGCAGGGCCTCGGCAATCTGCGGATCCGAGCTCTTGGGGGCGCCGGTCTTTTCGGTAATGCCCAGCGCCTTGCCGTAGGCGGCATGCGTGGCCAGCAGATAGTCCACAAAGGGCTGGCCGCCCAGCTTGCCGATCACGACATCTAGGCCCTCGCTGCGCAGGCGCTCGATGCGGCGCTGCACCTCGGCCCACTCGACGGCGTATTCCGCGCGCAGAAAGCCCAGGCCCGAGGGGAACAGCGCGCGCAGCACCGCCTGCGCCTGCGTCGCTTGCGGCACGCCCCCCGGCAGGCGAGCCCACGCCGAAAGAAAGTCATGCAGCGCCCCGACAGCGTTGTCTTCTTCCGCATCGGCCTTGCGGGTATCGGCGACCGGCACCTGCGTCGAAAGCTGCGCCTGCAGGGCCAGCGACAGCGCCGCTTGCGCCCCGCCGACCGCGGCGATCGCCATGGAAAGCCCCTTGGGCAGCCGCTTCTCGGCCGCCGCCGCCACCCGCAGCATCTCCGCAAGGACCATCGCTCCCTGCGCACTCAGTCGCGGCAAGCTCACCAGCGAAAGCGGACTCAACTCACGCGCCATGACCCAACCTCCCAGGACAGAAGGAGTGAACGCCTCGGGGCCAGAAACCCCTACTAGGGCGATACCCTAGTCTGGCCCCGGCGGAGAGGCAAGGGCGAGCGCTAGAGAGATGGGCTTGGCATCGGTGCTAGATACTCAAACCACGATAGGGGGCAGTCGCTTGCGAAGAAGCTGGATCACCTCAGCCCAGCCGTCATCCCGCAAAGTCATGCCGGCGATCCAAGCCCTATGTTCGAGCTGAAAGCTTGCATAGCGGGTGCCGGTCACGACGAAGGGCTTCAAAAACAAGGGCAGGACTGCAGGTGCAGCATTTTCCTCTCGATTGAGTACCTGCTCGACCAGGGCGTTCATGCGCTCGTCGGCGACAAACGCCGGGCTTAGGAAGAGGACGACTACCGCGGCGGACCTGACCTGCGCGCTTAGCAGCGTCGCGATATCAGCCCCCGGCAAGATCAGGCCGGGGTGCCATAGCGCAATCTGCCCCGCCCGCAGCAGCGGGGCCAAGTGCAGCTCAAACTCCGCGAACAGCGCCCGGTCGCTGGGATGGTAAAGGACCGTGACCTGCGGAGCCGTGCTCTGCGCCTTCGGTGAACCTGAGGGGGTCGTGGCGGATTGGGTTGCGCTGGCCTGACGGCGCGCTTGACGCAGGTGCTTCGCCAGCCGGCGGATACCCTGGGTCACGTCCAGCCATGCCTCGCTGGGATACGACCGGGTCAGCACCGGCTGGCCATCCATCGGCAGGGGCTGCAGCGTGGCCAGTGTGCTGCCTTCCAGGTCCGTCGGCTCTACCAGCACCGGCACCACCTGCAGGGCTCTCTTTAGCTGCGGATCGAGCGCGCGAGCGAGAATCCCGGCGACTTCGTCATCGGCCCAGAGTCCGGGGCTGACCAACACGACCAAGACATCGAGGGCAGAGAGCTGGAACGTGGGGTCGTTCTTCAGATGAGCGATGTTTCCCGAGAGCTGGATCAATCCCTGGCGTTCCAGGGGACGTAGCTGATTCCCCAGAGCGGCTTCTGCTTCCGCCTCCCTGCGTCCACACAGCCATCCGACTTGAGCAGGCGGGTCCAGGCTGAGCACATGGCTCTTGGAGCGCCTTCCTGGCCTCACAAACCAGCTCGGCAGCACATCGGACAGCGCGCTGCGCAGCGGCTCTATGTTCTCCAGCCGCTCGACCGGCCGCAGGGCTCGCTGCGCCGCTTCCAGGGTCAAGCCCCCATCGGCAGTCAGCGTCGATAAGCGCTCGGCCTTGCTGAGCTGCAGGAGCACGCCGATGAGCTGGATGGCAGGAGTCTCTTCGGCGAAATCGCGGCCATCCTCCGTATTTGCAGAGACCCCTTCGCGCTCGGCCTCTTCGATGTTTTCGAGCCAGGCTTCGATCCGCGCCGCATCCGCGGCCAGTCTTTCAGCAAAGCGCTGGACCTGATCCAGGACAGCGGGGTGGCTTAGGATGTCGGCAGCCATTAGCGTGGGCTCTCAGGGCGCGCGGGGGCGGGGGAAAGCTCCGATGGGTACAGGCGGGCCAGCGCCTGTGTGGTCAGGGGCTTGATGCGGTAGCTGCGCGGAAAGTATGGCGTCGGGGGATCGTCCAGGAGCAGGTGCGGGATGGGCGTGCTCTGGATCGTGGCGGGTAGCTCGACCTCCAGCGTATTGGCCTTGAGCGCCGCGACAATCGAAAGGATATGCGGGCGATAGTCGGCGATGGGCAGTAGCTCGTGTCGGATCTTTTCCACGAAGAAGGCGACCAGATCCTCGGCATTTAGCACCTGGCCGGGGCGCTCCAGCAGGCCGAAGTCGCGTAGCTCGAAGCACAGGCGCAGGAAGATGCCGACCTTGCCTCCGGCGTGCTGAATCAGGCGGTCCAGGCAGTCGGCGTCCATAATCGGCTGGGCGATGCCAAAGTGTTCAAGCTGGCGCTCGTAGATCTGACGCAGCTCAGAGTCCTTCAAGCGACGAACCCGCACCACCTCTGAAAACTCTTTGTCGCGCTCGTGCAAGTGACGAGTCCGCAGCGAGGTGGCGACGAAGAGATCGGCACTCTTCGACAGCCGATAGAGGGCGCGGTTGAGCAGGACGACCTGCTCGGGATCGGCGCCTGGGCCTTCGTCCAGCAGATCGACGTCGTCGACGTAGACGAGCACGCTGTGCGAGGTTGAGTGGCGGAGGGCATTGACTGTGAACGGCCGTACACAAAGTTGAGCGGCGAGGCGCTCTGCGCAGGGCCGCCCCGCATGGAGTTGACTGGCGAGGCCGCTCTGCGCTGGGCTGTCCCGCATGGAGTTGACTGGCGAGGCGCTCTGGGCAGGGCTGCTTCGCATGGGGTTGACTGGTGAGCTGCTGGCGGGAGGCCGTCCCGCGATGCAGCCCTTCCTCTTGGGTGAGCCAGAGTGATAAGATGCTCTGGTCTCCCCATGTCGACACCTACGCAGACCCCCTCTTTATGTCCCCGTCAACCGTCTCTTTTGCGCGTGCACGGCTCGCTGCCCCGCCTGCTGGGTTGGGGTGGCTTGGCTCTGGTGCTGGCGGTGGGCGCAAGCTCGGCGGAGGCGCGCACGCATCGCCGTGACAAGAAGCCAGGCGATGCGGCAGCCCCCGCGGCGGCTGATGCTGGCAAGCCGGCGGCGAAAGACCCGGCTCAGGAGCCGAGCAAGGATCCGGCTCCGGCAGCGGCGGGGACTGCTGATGCGGCAGCCAAGCCTGCGGCTCCGGCTCCTGCCACGGCTCCCGCCCCAGCGGGCAAACCCAGTCCGGCGCCGGCAACGACCGCCAAGCCGGGTACTGCGACGGCCACTCCGGCTGGAAAGCCTGCCCCCGCGACGCCCGAGCCGGCCAAGCCCGCAAGTGCCGAGGCGGCCACGGCCACGCCGAAAGAGCTTCAGGTCTCTGAGCCGCGGCAGCAGGCCGCGCGCGAGCACTTCATGCGCGGTGTCGACCTGTACAGCCAGGCCAACTATCCCAACGCCTGGCTCGAATTTTCTGCCGCGTATCAGATCGTTCCGCTGATCGATCTGCTGAACAACATGGCGCGCTGCGAGGTGCGCATGGGGCGTCCGCGCGATGCGCTGGATCACTTCAAGCGCTTCATCGCGGCTCGGCCCAACGATCAGGACGCCGAGTACATCAATCAAGAGATCGCCCGCCTAGAGGGCGAGCTTGGGCGTCGAGCATCCTCGGGGCCAGCGCCGGATCAGACGGAGGCTCCGACGTCGAAGCCCCCGCCGCGCATCCCGACCTATTCGATCTTCGCGGGGGCGGCGACGGTGGCCGCGGCGATTGCGGGCGGTGTCACGCTGGGTCTGGTCGGCTCTCGCTACGGCGATCTCAAGGCGATCTGCGCCACCACCGGCTGCCCGGCGGAAGATGTCGGAGTCCTTGAGCGGCAGTCGTTTGCTGGCTATGGCCTGCTGGGCGCCGCGGGCGTCGGGGCGGCCGTCACCGGCATCCTGCTTTTCATCGAGCTCCGCGGCAATAAAGAGGCCGGGCTGCGCCAGTTTTCCACCCTTCGGATCGGCGCTCCACTTGCGTCCTTCGCCCTGCCAGGGAGGTTCTAATGCGCTTGCTTCGCTTAGCTTCAGCTGTCCCGATCTTTGCCCTCATGAGCTGCTGGGATTTCAGCGCGCTCAACGCCACCAACACCCCGCAGTTTTCCGACGGCGGCGAGGTCGACATGTACTTCTGCGACAAGTCGCCCTTGTCGATCGCCGAAGACTGCACCGATGGCATCGATAACAACGACGACTGCCGCACCGACTGCGAGGATCCGCAGTGTGCCACCACGCACCTAAAGTGCGTCGATCCGACGAATCAGATCATCGGTTACGGCAACAAGATCCAGGCGGCCAACAGCTGTCCAGGCTCGCAGACTACCACCAGCATCAACCAGAACTTGGCGCTGGCTGGCGACTGCTCGAACGGCTGCGCCTGCCAGACCAACACCAACTGGCGCTGCGGCAGCACGCTGCATGTCTACGACGACATGGCCAAGTGCATGGGCAATATGGAGCGCGGCAACGCCTCGCTGCTCAGCGGCGTCGGGAGCATGAACGACTGCGACCCGATCACCGCCACTGCGGCGGCGACCGACTACTTCAAGATCGACGCCATCGCCTCGACCTGCCCGGTCGACACCACCAAGACGGGCACCAAGTCCGCCTCGTGGGGCAACTCGCAGAAGTTCTGCTCGACGGCGCCGACGACCACCACCTGCCAGACGATCGCTTGCATGGCGGCGGCCGGCAACTGCATCGCGTTTAACGGCAACATGGCTAGCTGCCCCTCGCCGTTTGCCTTCAAAGAGGTCTGGTACCGCAACTACACCGACAACCGCACCTGCACGTGTAGCTGCGCGGCCAGTGGTGGCTCGTGCGCTATCAATGTTAGCCAGGCGCAGTTCACCGACTCGCTGACGTGCATGACCGGTGGCGCCATCAAGACGGCCAATGCGACCCAGACAGCGGCCTGCGTGCAAGCCGGCCTCAGCGGCGGCACAGCGGCCGTGGCCTTCAGCTTCCAGGCGCGTCCAGCCTGCGCGTCCAGCGGTACCGCACCGACTGATCTTGCCGCCGAGATGACAGCCGGTCGCGTGAGCCTGAACAACCCGATCACGCTCTGCTGCCAGCAGTAACTGCGCCCCCCGACGCCGGGCCCGGAAAACTCCGGATCCGATCTCACCCCCCCCGTTCTTTCTCCACAGACGACGACTACAGCGGCGAAAAGGCGATGCCGGACAGCGCATCGGCCATGCGGTCGTACACGACGTCGGCGATCAAGAAGCGGCCAGCGTTGTTCACCGCCTGCGGATAGTAGCCGCGGCTCTTGTCAGGCGTCATGCTCAGTGTCTGCTGCGTCCAGCCGGTCATGCCGCGGCGCGCCACTTCCAGCGAGTTCGCGGTCTGGTCTTGGTAGACCACCACCGGCTGATCCCCGTCGAGGAATAGCTGAACGCCAGCGCCCACCAGGTGCACATCCTGCACTCCCCCGACGTCGCGCAGACCGCTGTCGGCAATCTCGACCTTGGTGCCCATGCCGTCCTTCCAGGCGCGGTACAGCAGGCGGCCATCCTTGTCGCCGTACGCCACATGCAGCGTGCCGTCCGTAGCTACCGCCGCGCCGATGTAGTCACCGACATGTACCTTGCCATCGCCGCCATCGAGGGTGACCACTTTCCAGTCGGGGGCGGCGGCCATCTTGACGGCTCCGGTGGCGTTATTGTGGAAGACCACGACGGCACCGCTCGGCGTGCGAATCAGGCGTGCGTACAGGCCCGTGCCCTCTGGCTTGGACGAGGGCGGCGTACCCAGCGCATCAACGCACTTGCTAGCGATGCAGGCCTGCGTGTTCTTGCAGCCGGGCATGCAGCCGGTCTCGATCTTCTTACACTGGGTCGCCGCCTTGTCCTTCTTCATCGGGTCGATGTAGACGCAGGCCTCGCCCATGTCGCACAGCCCGGCGCACGAGATCGCCTGCTCTTCGAGGGCGTTCTTCTGCCAGCCCTCGGCGCCCGTCGGATCAGCGGCGCCCGCCTTGGCCAGGATGAGCTGCGAGGCGAACTTGCCGTCGTCCTTGCGGATGGCGGTCAGCATATAGGCCACCGTCGGCACGTCCGCGTCATCGAGGATCAGGCTGTTGAAGAAGCCCGCTTTGCCGTCGGTGGTCGCCGAGATCGTCGAGATCTGCCACGGCTTACCCTGGTCCGGACGCGAGGCCAGCTTCACTGTGCCGTTGGTCACATCCTGGTAGGCGACGAGCGGACGGCCCTTGCTGGTCAGCGCCAGCGACGCAAAGCGACCGACGTCATCAGCAGGATCGTCGTAGCCGCCGCGGTAGGCGTCCTTGCCCTTGCTCATCGGCTCGCCGCTCGGCAGGCCATCGACGGGATACCACTCCAGCTTGGCGGTCTGCGCATCCTCGAAGCCGACTTCGGTATAGGCCAGGTCGCCATAGTTCGAGTCATAGGCCGCGATGTAGATCTTGCCGTCGCGGGCCACTGCGCTCTGGTAGCGGCCGATCTCGTCGATGGTGCTGTAGAAGGGATTGGCGGCACCGTCTTTGTCGCCGTTGTCGCCGACCTTGTTGCCCTGGCAGGCCAGGTTGCTGCCGCCGCCGATCACCGCCCCGGCCGCTGCGAACAGCGAAAACAGGGTGAAGCGCGAAGCCCGTCCGCGCCGCGACAGGCCGAGTAGAGTCAGCAGGCCGGCGACGAGCGCCGCCACCCCCATGCGGCCCGAGCGACCGAGGCCACCCGGCGCCCCCATGCTGCAGCCGCTCTTGGGCACGTCGAGCTCGGCGCGCTCAGGGCTGGTCGCTGGGGTCGCGTTCGTCGCCGTTTTTGACTCCACATCCAGTGCCGGGGCAACGGTGAAGCTCACGCGAGCCGGTGTCGCATCCAGGCTGTCGTACACGCCCTCAAGACGTGCCCGCACATCGATGTTGTGCTTGCCGGGCAGGCGCAGCACGGCGTCGTAAAGCGTCACCGTCGGGCGGTCATCGAAGGGCTGCCAGAGGCCGCCGTCGATGCGGTACTGCCACTCGTGACGGCCGGACTGGGCATTCTGCGCGCCCAGTCGCAGCGATACGCGCACCGCTTCACCGCGGCGCAGCGCACTGCTCGTCGGGACTTCCAGGCCTGCAAGCTCGGCCGTGGTCTCGGACAGGGTCGTCGGCACGACCGGCTGGGTGGCCCCCGGCTCGACGCTCATCAGCTCGGGCACCAGTGGCATCATCTTCGGCTTGATGCCCAGGAACAGGCCCAGGTATTCGAGCTTCATGTTCTTGTCCGGCGTCGCCGTGATCTGCACCGGCTCCAGCTTCATGCCCATCAGGTCCGGTAGCTCGAACTCACCCAGCGTCGGACCGACCGCGCCCAGCACCAGCGGCAGAAGACCGGGCAGCAGGCCCGCCAGCGTGGCCGGCGACTCTTTGAGCAGCGCGCTATCGCTGACCCGCACATTGCTAAAGCCCATCGTCAGGTCGCCCAGCATCGGGATGATCTTGCCGGCGGCATCGACATCGAGAGCCAGCGGCACGTCGAGATCGATGGTCTGCCGCATGAAGCGCACCGGCCGCTCGTCGATGTAGACGTAGAAGTCGAGAGCCAGATCCTTGGCCTTGAGGTGCAAGAGCGGCTCGTCGATGGTCCGCTTGCCCATGCCGTCGGTCTTGAACGTGCCCTTACCCAGGCTAAAGGTCGGCGCGTACTGCGGCCGCACCGCGATCTTCAGCGCCGAAGGCACGCCGCGCGTCAGGTCGGACAGCGATGGAATCAGCACGCCCAGCGTCGCGGTCGACAGCAGCTCAACCTGCTCGGTGCCGATCGACAGACACAGGCCGCCCGACTCGTAGAAGCCATGGCCCAGAAGATCCAGCTCCAGGGTCGAGAGGCCGGCTCCGACGTGATACGGCTTGCCGTTCGGCGCGGTGTTGCCGGCAAAGGCCGGCGTCTTGGCCAGCGAGCCCGCAGGTCGGCTCGGCGCCGGACGGAGCGGAGCACAGGGGCTGCGCGCCGTCGATACCGCTCCACCGAGCATGCCCATCGACAGGCCACTTGCCGGCGCCGCTTCGACATCGGTGTAGCTGCCCGCCGTGGCGTAGATGTCCATGCCGCCCGAGCCACTGGGGACCAGGCTGCTGAGATCCATGCGGCCTTCGATGCCCAAAAACTGCATGCAGGCGCCCTTGCGCATGCACTTGTTGCTCATACAGCCCTGGTCGGCCAGCGACGAGCAGTCGTCCTTAGTCATGCACTTCTGACAGAACACGCCGGTCAGCGGACCCGCCAGCTGCTTTTTGATCTGGTCCTTCAGCGTGCCGAAGACCAGGTCCTTGAGGAAGTCGGCGATGTCGCAGCCGATGCCGCCGCGGATGTCGACGTCGTCCTTGTCGAGGTCCTGGATGTCAAGGGCACCGGTGTCGAAGTCGATGTTCGCGAGCTTGGTCTCGCCATTGGTACGGGCCAGCACCGGCAGCACGAGGCCGATGTCCGGCTTGCCTTTACGCGTCGTGTCGAGTCGTAGATCGCACTTGCCGACGACGGGGATCTTCACCTTGAAGTCAGGATCGGCCTTCAGCTTGGTGCGGATCGTCACGCGCAGCGTTGAGGGCGGCGCGGGATCGATCTTGAGCTGCTGAAAGCCGAAGACAATCTTGCACATCTGGCCGCAGCAGATCTCGGTGCTGCCGCCGCACTGCGACGGAAACGGGATGCCGGTCGGTGGCAACAGCGCTTCGATCAGCACCTTGGCGTTGGCTTCGATGAAGTCGAACAGGCCCTTGGTCAGGCGCAGCTGCACCGCGCTATCGGCGCGTTTATCGACGGGGAAGCCGCCTTTGATCTTGCCGAGCCCACCGCCGCTGCCGCAGCCACCCCCGCCGCTGCCACTACAAGCGGCGAACAGAAAGACACAGATGCTCAGGATCGAGCCAAGTCGGAACCACGCACGCATGGGAGCCTCCGCCCGTTGCCGTTTCGTTGTCAAAGCGAACGGCGGGAACGTAGTGCAAAGCTGCGACTCGGCTCAACTGCTTTTCGGCGGTATGACCATCTCGGTGGGCGCCGTGAGGCTTCGACCTAGGCGGCCACCCGGCGGGCGGCGATGGCGAGGTTAGCGACGCATTCCGGTGCCCTGCTGGAGCTCAATGCCGCGATTTCCGGGCACGTCGCGGAAGACCTCGACGGAGCCCGATCGATCGGGCCAGCGCACTTCGACCTCGTCGGGAGCGCAGGCGCCCCCGAGTCCAAAGTGCAGCACCGTGTCGTGCTGCAGTCCGAAGTGACCATAGCCGCCGCCGATCTCCTGCACTTGGCTCTTGCCACCCGCCCGCACCGTGACCCGCGCGCCGATCGCGGCGAGGTTACTGCCCTCGGCCCCGCGCAGGCGAAGCTGCAGGAAGTTGCCGCTGCTGCCGACGTCGTTGCGATAGACGCGGACCTCTTGCGTCGCCGGGCACTTGGCATCGCCGCCACAGCGGAAGGTGCTGGTGGCGATCACCAGATCCAGATCGCCATCGCGATCGATGTCGACCGCCGCAAAGCCATGCGCGTGATAGTGCCGCACCCCCGATTCGAGCAGCGGCGTGAAGCGACCGTCCGCTTCCTGGTGAAACAGCGTGCCCCAGGTGTCGGGATAGTCCGAGGACGACAGGTAGATGTCTTTGCGCCCATCGTTGTCGAAGTCAAAGAAGCCGACCTCCATGTCGCCTTCGTTCCAGCTAGGCGTGGTCATCGGCCGCACGAGCCCCGTCGCGGCGTTATCGAGTCGGCTGAAGCGCAGGCCGCCCGTCGCCGATAGGTCGTTTCTGATCAGCTGCGAGGGATCGCTCGACTGCCCGATGTGCCAGTGCCGGATCTCGGCGTGCATCAGATCCAGGTCGCCGTCGTTGTCGATATCGCCGCAGGCCGTCGTGAAGGTATTGCCCCCGTTGCGAGCCGGCTGGTCATCAAACCCCGGCGTCCAGGCATAGCGCGAGCAGTTGATGCGCGGTGCCGGCGTGTCCATCGGGCAGGTCCCCGCATGCTCCTTGCAGTAGCAGAGATAGAACTGGTTATCGCTCTTGTAGCTGACGTTGTCGTCGGAAGCGACCGGCGTCTTAAAGCCGATCTCGCGGAACGTACCGTCGCCTTGATTGCGCCACAGCTCGTTCCAGCCGCGGCCATACGCGCTGACTAGCAGATCCGGCCAGCCATCGTTGTCGACGTCGCAGGTGGTGCCGCCATAGGCCGCACGCCGGTTCTCGCCTGCCAGGTACTTGCTCTCATCGAGCCCGATACTCGGCCGCATCACCCCGGTCGCCACGCTGACATCACTGAAGCGTCCGCCGCCCAGCCCGCGATAAAGATAGTTGCCCGCGCCCTCGATGCTGTTCGGGTCCGGGTCGTACCAAGTGGCCAAGAACAGGTCGAGCACGCCGTCGCGATCAAAATCGACAAAGCTCGGCCCCGCCCCCGGCAGCGCCTTGCTCTGCAGGTCGGAGGGCGGCGCCAGGCTGAAGTGCGCCTGCCCATCGTTGAGAAACACCTCGTTGCGATCGTCCGCCGCCGGCGCCTTGGCCGTGCCGTCCTGGTAGGCCACCGACAAGATGTCGAGATCGCCGTCGTTATCGACATCGCCGAACACCGCCCCATGGCTAATCCGCCCCACCGCCTTGCCATCGCGCCCATCGCGAAACCCCGAATCGTCGGTGCGGTCGACGAAGTGCCCATGGTCATTGATCAGCACCCGCCGCATATAGTTTGGCGCCTGATCCCGCACATTCGTCCCCGCATGCACCACCAAGTCCGGCCAGCCATCGCCGTTGAGGTCGGCCGGCAAAATCTAGCCTCCTCCGTCGGGCCCGCGCTTCAATCAGGCTTGTTTTGGGGGGCCAGGGGGTGCGGCGCGGTGCGGAAGCGGGCGGTGCTGCCGTCGTCTTTGCCGAGTCGCTGCCGCTTGCCTTTGTACCGCTGCCTACGTGATCATCGAGGCTATCGTGGACCCTCGTCGGCGCCGAGCGGAGCTTTTCGGCTATAGGCTGATCCTCTGGGCGTGCAGCCTGGCGGCGATGCTGGTCGGGTTACCATCGGCGTTCGCCGAAGACGACACGCCGCTCTTGTGCATCCTGCGTCCCAAGCAGCGCGGGCTATCGGTGCGCGATGTGGCGCTGCTGGACGCGACGGTCAGTCGCTGGCTGCGGCAGACTGGCCGCTTGGCGACCAGCGCCCGCGAGCGCGACCTCATCATCGACCAAGAGGGTTTGGGGGGGTGCTACGACGAGTCCTGCCTCGACCGCATCGGGCGCATGCTGCAGGTGCAGCGCGTCGTCGCCTATCGCGTCTACGCCCAACCCAGTGCCGCGGGGGGCGCGCGGGACAGCGCTCTGCCCGACCACCCTTCCGACGAGGAACCCGCTCCCACTGGCGAGCACTGGCGGCAGTTCACCATCCGCGTCAGCGTGCACAACGTCGAAGCCGGGGCCCGCGGTGGCGAGGCCGAGGCCGCCTGCGCACAGTGCTCGCTACAGCAGGCCGCCGGCTTGCTCAGCCGCGCGCTGACCGAGGCTGCCCAGGGTGACATCGCCCGTCCGCGTGGTCGGCTGCAGGTGACCTCGGTCCCCCCGGGAGCCACCGTCGTCATCGACGGTATCGAAACCGAGACCACCCCCTATGACCGGCCCCTCTTCGTCGGCCAGCACGAGATTACGCTGCGGCGCCCGGGCTTCCGCAGCCACGTCGTCCAGATCGAGCTGGGCCCGACGCCCTGCATCACGACCTCGAGGTGGAACTTGCCGTCCTTCCACCACAGCTTGGTGTCGCCGCGCAGGCCCTGCTGCGGCAGGTCCATGCGGGACTCGAGGTAGTAGCTGTGCAGCGACTCGTGGGCGGCGGCGCCACCCGCCGCTTCGACCGCTTGCGCGAGCACGACCTGCGCATCGGGGAGCTCGACGTCGCGGCTCACGCTCGCGGGCGCCACGACGGGCGAGGGCGCGGTGGTGGGCGCCGGTCGGCACGCCACCGCGAGCAGCAGCGCGGCCACGCATCGTCGCACGGGCCGCGTCATCCGCCGCTACCCGAGCCGGAGCCCGAGCCGGAGCCGGAGCCCGAGCCGGAGCCCGAGCCGGAGCCGGAACCGGAGCCCGAGCCGGTGTCG